>JAYTTR010000492.1:0-4114 GCA_043744935.1 Gemmatimonadaceae bacterium | reverse complement strand
ATGGTGGCGGATTTCGGTGAACAACCACTCGACATTCTGTTTCATTCACTCGCCAACGGTCCGGAAGTAAAACGGTCGATGCTCGAAGTGAGTCGTGGCGGGTATCTCGCCGCCGTTGGAACGAGCGCGTATTCTCTGGTCTCCATGGTCCAGCGCTTTGGCCCGTTGCTGCGTCCGGGTGCCTCGGTGTGCTCGTTGACGTACATGGCCAGTGAGCGCGCTATTCCTGGATATGGTGGCGGTATGTCGTCTGCGAAAGCCGCGCTGGAAAGCGATACGCGTGTGCTCTCATTTGAAGCGGGACGCAAATACGGCGTGCGCGTGAACACCATTTCTGCCGGACCGTTTCCATCGCGCGCGGCGAGTGCCATCGGCATCATCAACAAAATGGTTGAGTACTGCGCGGCAAATTCGCCGCTGCCGGAGATGCTGTCGGCGAGTGAAGTGGGACATACGGCGGCGTTTCTTGCGAGTCCGCTGGGCTCGGGAATTTCTGGGACGACCGTATATGTCGACAAGGGCTACCACTCGATGGGAATGGCGGTTGCAATACCAACCGAGGCCGGGCCGCCCATTTCATGAGAACGAAGTGGACTGGCATTCGCGCGCAACTGGTGTTGTTGGTGCTCGCGGTGGCGGTGCCACTCGCTGCGTCTGATGCATGGCGCGTCTGGAAGCACAATGACGAAAGTCGCCGTGCGCTCGATCAGCACATCATGCACACCACCAACTTGATTGCGGGTCGTATCGATGACCGTTTGCACATTGCCAGCGCCATGCTGTTTGGATTGTCCGAAGGCATTGATTTCTTGCCGTCGTCGCGCGCTCAAAACGATACGTCGCTCAGGTCCGTGCGGTCGCGCAGCGGTATGCGGGATCTGCACGTTTTCGCCGTCGATACCTTCGCGCATGCAGTGGGTTCGTCGGATGTTACCGAGGTGCCCGTGTATCTGCTTGAGGCGTCGCGGCGCGCGATACGTGCCGCGACATCGCAATCGCACGCGACTGTTGAGCAGCAATTTCCGCTCCCTGCAGAAAATGGTGTGGTATCGCTGCGTGTCATCAACGCAATCACCGACGCGAATGAACACGTGCGCGGCGTCCTGATTGCGACGCTACAAATTGATTCCATCGCCGATCTCGTCCGCTTACCTGAAGAAGCGAAGCGTAGTTTTGTCACGATCGTTGATACCACGAGCCGCACTATTGCACGCTCGGAGGATGCACGGAATAGCGTAGGTCGGATCGTGCCAAGGACGCAGCCGTCGTCCAGTGTGTTACGCGACTCGGTCGGCGTGTTGACGTACCTCGGCCAAGATAGTGTGCGGTACATCTTGGGATACTCACACCTGCGGTCTGCCCCGTGGATCGTGAGCATGAGTGTCGCCGAAGCGGACGCGCTTGCGCCACTGCGTCGAGAGACATTGCGAGACTTGGGGACGCGCAGCCTGGTGATTGTGCTGGCGCTGATCGTCGCCTTGGCCATCGGTGGTCGCATCGCGAAGCCGCTCGAAGAGCTCACGAGTGATGCGCGCGCGTTGACGGTGGGTGCAGCGGGACATCGCTCACGCATTCAGTCAAACGACGAAATTGGCGGCCTCGCGGGTGCGTTCAATCAGATGGCTGAAACCGTCGAACGTCGCAACGCCTCACTCGCCGACAGCGAGCGTCGCTACCGGTTGTTGTTCGACTCGAATCCATTGCCGATGTGGGCGTGGGACGCGGACACGTTGCGCATCCTCGCCGTCAACGAAGCGGCGTTGGAAAAATACGGCTATGATCGTGACGAATTTTTGACGCGTCGCATTGTGGACTTGCTCGACCCGGTTGAACGGGAACGCTTCACACGATCACGCCTGCCCTTCTCCGAGGCGCGGCAAAACGCCGGCATGTGGATGCATCGCACGTCCGACGGTCGACAGATTGAGATGGAAGTGGTGACGACGTCATCGCGGCGGCTCGGGCGCGCGAGCTGGTTGTCTGTTGGCATTGACATGACCGCACGCCGCGCCGCTGAACGTGCGTTGGCGTTGAGTGAAGAGCAACTACGTCAATCCCAAAAAATGGAAGCCATAGGTGCGTTTGCCGGAGGAATCTCCCACGACTTCAATAATTTGCTCACGGGAATCCTTGGCTATTGCGACCTGGCGCTGACTGAGCTCTCGCCGCAGAGCGCGGAGCACAACGACGTCAACGAGATTCGCTCGCTCGCGCTTCGCGGTGCGGATCTCACGCGACAAATTCTGGCCGTAAGTCGTAAGCAAGTGATGCAACCAACCGTTCTCGATCCGAACGCCGTCGTACTCGGACTTGACAGGCTCCTGCGCCGGTTGATTGGTGAACACATCGTGCTGGAGGCGCGACTCGGTGAGCACATTGGTTGTATTCGCGTCGACGCCGGGCAACTCGAGCAAGTGTTGCTCAACCTGTGTGCCAATGCTCGCGATGCGATGCCGGCAGGTGGTACGCTCGTCGTCGAAACCGGCACCGTCCCCCCAAAGGTGCTGCTCGCGCGCGGACTATCTGCCAAGACGTCGTGGATCACTATTCGTGTGACGGACACGGGCATTGGTATGACAGAAGACGTCCGCCGTCGCATTTTTGAACCGTTTTTCACCACCAAGCCTCGTGGAAAGGGCACCGGGCTTGGGCTCGCGTTGGCGTATGCGATGGTCGAACAATCAGGCGGCGCGATTCATGTAGAAAGCGAACTGGATGTGGGCACGACGTTCGAGCTGTTCTTCCCCACGCGTGATGCGAACGTCGCGGCACCGAACGCTGAGGCTCCGATGCACGAAGTCCTCACGGGCCATGAAACTATTCTCCTCACGGAAGATGAGGACAGCGTAAGAGCTGTGGCCACGGCGGCATTGCAACGTCGCGGCTATCACGTGCTCTCGGCGACTGACGGTGAGTCCGCGCTGGAAATCGCGCGCATGTTTCCGCATCGCATCGACTTGCTCCTTACCGACGTGGTCATGCCACGCATGAATGGACGTGAACTCGCAGAAGCATTTGAACGTCAGCGGCCCGAGACACGCGTCTTGTTCGCGTCAGGCTATACCGACGATGCCTCGCTCTTGCACGGCATTCGCACGGACGAGCTCTCATTTTTGCAGAAGCCGTTCACCGCGACAGAATTGTTGCGACGCGTACGCAGCGTCCTCGACCAGCCGCAGCGCGTGAGCTAACACTCGTGTTCTGGATTCTTTTCGTGATGGGGACCGTTGTCGCGATCGTTGCGGCGTTGCTCGTTGGCGGAATCGTTACGCCGCGGCACCATCTTGTCGCCCGCAGCATCGTGGTGACGGCTGACCCGGGCACCGTGTGGCGCATCGTGCGCGACGTTGCACAATACGCCACGTGGCGTGAGGATATTCTGTCTTCGGTTGTCGTGGACGCCGACCAACCCGGCGTCAGATGGCGCGAGACTTCTCGGCGGGGCTCGGTGACATTTGGTGTTATACGCGAAGACGCACCGCACGCGTTCACCGCGCGCATCCTCGATGAGGATTTGCCATACACCGGTGAATGGCGTTGGCAGGTTGCTGCAGTTGCGGCAGGCACGATGCTTACCATCACGGAGTCTGCCGATGTGGGCAATCCGGTGTTTCGTTTTATCGGCGCGCATGTGACCGGCCACACTCGATCGCTCGATTCATATCTCGCCGCATTTGCTCGGTACGTAGACAACAGCGGCGTCCCTATTGTGGATGCGATGCCCATATGAGCTGACGAATTGTCGGAGCTTATTCGGCGGCAGGACAGGCTCGATACAGCGCGCGGTCCCAGCGTGCGTGCGTACGCCGCAGACGATGCGCCATCTTTATGTGACCCGATTGAAACTCCTTTCCTCGACGTGACGCATGACGAAACCGGGTCCCGTTGCACGTTTCTGGCGTACGCTCGGCCCGGGACTCATCACTGGTGCTGCCGACGATGATCCATCGGGCATCACGACGTATTCATTGGCGGGCGCACAGTTTGGTACGTCGCTGCTGTGGATGGCGGTTCTCTCATGGCCGTTGATGTGGGCCGTGCAGTTGATGTGCGCGCGCGTTGGTATGGTGACCGGCCGTGGACTCATGGCGGCCATGCGAGAGCGCTTTCCGCG
>JAYTTR010000491.1:0-4116 GCA_043744935.1 Gemmatimonadaceae bacterium | reverse complement strand
GCCGGGCGATTGATCCGGCGATCATTTATTTCAAGGATGTCGTCACCACGTATCCAAATACCAGGGCCGCGCGGCTGTCGTGGATACGATTGCACGAGTTGTACACACGCATACGTTGGAAGGAAGACGCGGCGGAGACGTGTACCGCGATGTGGAAGGCGTATCCCGCTGACGCTGATGTCAAGCTCGCGTGCGGTGTAGCGCCAAAGCTTCCGGTCGCGGCGCCCAACACGGTGCCATCCAGCGCCGTGCTCAATATCGACGGATACGCGCGCCCCGCGCCCCGCTAACTCGCGTCGTTCTCGGTCGAGCTGCATATGCGCATGGGTATTTTCGGCGGCAGTTTCGACCCGCCGCACGTGGGTCATCTGCTTGTGGGGCAAGACGCTCGAGACGCGCTGGGACTGGATCAGTTGCTGATCGTTCCGGCGGCAACACAACCGCTCAAGCTGGGGCACTCCACAGCGGCCGCACATCGGCTCACGATGGCACGGCGCTGCTTCGACGGCGTGCCGTACACGGTGGTTGATGCCCTCGAAATGGAACGAGGCGGGTTATCTTTCATGGTTGAGACGGTGGATACGTTGCGACGGCGCTGGCCGTCGGCGTCGTTGCATCTGCTCGTCGGTGAAGATGTGGTCGCGACGTTACCGCAGTGGCGGGAGTCCGAGCGACTGTTGTCTATGGTACAGTTGGTAATACTCGCGCGGACGGCAACGTCCGCCGATGTCACCGGTCGTGCCGCCGGGTCGGTGCCAAGTCACTTTGCGTCACAAAACTTTGTTACGTTGGCCACACGCCGAGTTGAGGTGTCGTCAACTGAAATCAGGGCGCGTGTTCGGGACGGACGCTCCATTCGAGGGTTCGTGCCGGACGCCGTTGCTGCGTATATCGCATCCGCTGGTTTGTATGCGCAGGAATTGAACACCGAGGCTGTCGTCGAACGCGCGTGATGGCGTGAGCGACAGTGCGGGTGTGCGTTCTGCACCGTCCACACGGGTCTACTCGTCGCCATCGAGGTTGTATGCTTAAGGGAATGATCAGTCGCGTGTTCGGCACGCGGCACGAACGGGAACGACGTCGCGTCCAGCCGATCATCAACGAGATCGTCGAGTGCGAAGCGCGTATTGCGTCGTTGTCTGATAGCGAGATTCAAGCGCAGACGGCGCGGTTCCGCGAACGCATTGCCGCGCGTACGGGGCCGATCGAGCTGCGCATTGCCGAGCTGAAAGCGGCGAAGCAAGGCGCGGAGGCCCCTGAGGAGCGCGAACGCATCGACAACGAACTGCACGGCGCCGATGGTCGCGCAGGTGCGGAAAGCGAGCTTCGCACGGCGATTGCGGAGATGTTGGACGAGCTGTTGCCGGAAGCGTTTGCGACGGTGCGTGAAGCATGTCGACGACTAAAAGGCAGTACCGTGCTGGTGACCGGCAACGAGCTTCTCTGGGACATGATTCCGTACGAGGTGCAACTCATTGGCGGCATTCAATTGCACCTCGGTCGCATCGCGGAAATGGCGACGGGTGAAGGCAAAACTTTGGTGGCGACGTTGCCGCTGTATCTCAATGCATTGACGGGCCGCGGTGCGCATCTCGTAACCGTCAACAACTATCTCGCGCGGCGCGATTCGCAGTGGATGGGACATCTCTACCGGTGGCTCGGCCTCACAGTGGGATGTTTGGACGATACCGAGCCGGGTTCGTACGAGCGTCGCGAGGTGTACGCGAGCGACATCTCGTACGGCACGAACAATGAATTTGGGTTCGACTACCTGCGTGACAACATGGTGGTGACGTTGGATCAACGCGTGCAGCGACAGCACGTGTACGCCATCATCGACGAAGTCGATTCGATTCTCGTCGACGAAGCGCGTACGCCGCTGATTATTTCCGGCCCGGTGGGCAACGAGAGCGACGGACAGTACGCGGAGTTCAATGCCTCGGTGGTGCGGCTTGTTCGCCGTCAGTCCGATCTCGTCAACACGCTGGTCGGTGAAGCGGAACGCGCGCTGACAGCCGGTGAAACGCAGACGGCGGCGCTGCAATTTTACACGGCGCAGTTGGGCGGTCCGAAAAACAAGAAACTGATGAAGGCGCTGCAAGAACAAGGCGTGAAGCAGCTCGTCCAGCGCATGGAACTCGACGTGATTGCCGATCGAAAGATTACGGCCAGCAAGCAGCAATTCCGGACGCTCGAAGACGATTTGTTGTATGTGCTCGACGAGAAGGGACACACGGTGCATCTCACCGAGCAGGGGCTGGATTGGTTGTCGCCGGAAGCGCACGATGCGTTCGTGCTGCCCGACATTGCCACCACGATTGGGCAAATTGATCGCAATCACGATCTCTCGCCCACCGAACGTCTCGAGCAACGCGCCGTCATCGAGCGCGAGTATGCGATGAAGAGTGAGCGACTCAACATCATTCATCAGTTGCTTCGGGCGCACGCACTGTACGAAAAAGACGTCAACTACGTCGTGCAGGATGCACAGGTGCTCATCGTTGATGAGTTCACGGGCCGCACCATGCCGGGTCGTCGCTGGAGTGAAGGACTGCACCAGGCCGTGGAAGCGAAGGAAGGTGTGCAGGTAAAGGGTGAGACGCAAACGCTCGCCACCGTGACGATCCAGAATTATTTCCGCATGTACGAAAAACTGTCAGGCATGACGGGTACAGCGGAAACGGAAGAAAACGAATTTCACGAAATTTACGGGCTTGCGGTCTCGGTCATTCCAACCAACCGCGACATCGCGCGTGATGATCGACAGGACTTGGTCTACAAGACGCGGCGCGAGAAATACAACGCCATTGTGGAAGAGACCAAGCGACTCCACGAACTCGGCTATCCTGTGCTGGTCGGTACGGCCAGTGTTGAAGCGTCGGAAACGTTGGCGCGCTTGTTCACGCGCGCAGGGCTCAAACACAACGTGCTGAATGCGAAGTATCATCAGCGCGAGGCAGAGATTGTCGCGGGTGCCGGGCAGCCAGCCGCGATTACGATTGCGACCAACATGGCGGGTCGTGGTACCGACATCAAACTCGGCGGTGGTGTGACGGATTCGAAACCATCGCAGGTGTTGGACGTCGATGGGAAAGAAGTGGAGATTCAGGAGACTGGCGGTTTGCACATTATTGGATCGGAACGACACGAGTCGCGTCGCATCGATCGGCAACTGCGGGGACGTGCGGGACGTCAAGGCGATCCGGGTGCGTCGCAGTTTTTCCTCTCGCTCGAAGACGACTTGATGCGATTGTTTGGCTCCGATCGTATTGCGAAGTTGATGGATCGGATGGGTGCGCAGGATGGCGAAGTGCTGACGCACGTGCTCATCACGCGGTCGATCGAGCAGGCGCAAAAGCGTGTGGAATTGCAAAACTTCCAATCGCGCAAACGGCTGCTGGAGTACGACGACGTGATGAATCAACAGCGTGAGGTGATCTACTCACTGCGCTCCTTCGCGTTGGAGGGCGGCGAAGAGTTGCGGGCGGAGGCGCTGAAGATGATTGATCGTGGTGTGCGGCGTCGCGTGGAGCAAGCGTTGGCCACGTTTGATCGCCCGGAAGAATGGGATTTCGACTATGTGCAGCAAGACCTGCTGATGCACTACATGCTGCAGGTGCCGGAATTCACCGCAGAGTTGAAGCCGACATCGTTGGAAGATGCGCAAACCGCTGCCGTTGACGCTGGGCGTGCAGCGTTTGACATGAAACGCGAAAGCCTGAACGCCGTGCAGGACGAAACCGGTGATGGATTTGCGGCGCGCCTGCTCGCGCTCGTGATGCTGAACGCGCTCGATGAAAAGTGGAAAGATCATTTGTACGATCTCGATCAGTTGCGCGCGTCGATTCACTATCGGTCGTGGGGACAGAAAGATCCGCTGGTGGAGTACAAGCAGGACGCGTACGGCATGTTCGTCGACCTGATGCATGATTTGGCGAACACGTTTACCGAGCGATTTTTGAAGGCGCAGTTGGTGTTCGAGCCAGCACCCGCGAGCGAGCCAGCGCAATTCGCATCGCCGGATATGCGCGGTCGTCCAAATGATGGGCGCCCGACCAAGCGATTCAACGCGATGGGTATTCTCGAAGATGTGCCTGACGACGAGCCGTTTTTTGA
>JAYTTR010000490.1:0-4132 GCA_043744935.1 Gemmatimonadaceae bacterium | reverse complement strand
TACGGACCATGCGCGCGAGCGTGTGCCGTTGTTGGTCGCTGGCCCGCGCGTGCAACCCGGATTCCTTGGAGAGCGGCCAACCTTTTCCGATCTCGGCGCAACGGTGGCGGATTGGTTCGGTCTCGCGTGGCGAGGGCAGGGGACATCGTTCTTGCCACAGATTGTGCTTGCATGACGGCGGCGGTAATGCCTGGTTCGATGGTGGCAGATCTGGACAATTTGCGCGCGGTCGCCGAATCGGCGCGCGCAAACGCGTGGTGCCCGTACTCGCATTTTTCGGTCGGCGCTGCTTTGCAGTGTGACGACGGACGTATCTTTGCTGGTTGCAACGTCGAGAATGCGTCGTATCCGGCTGGTACTTGTGCCGAACGAGTAGCGCTTGGTGCGGCCATTAGTGCTGGGGCCCGTCGCTTTACTCGCGTTGTTATTACATCGGCCGCGCCTGTGCCGACGCCACCCTGCGGTATTTGTCGCCAAGCACTCGTCGAGTTTGCGCCGACGCTCGAGGTCATTGCTATCACTCCGCACGGGCTCACCGCTCGCTGGTCGCTCGCTGACCTCCTTCCTGTTCCCTTTACGCCTGCGTCGCTCGAGAATGCCTGAGCGTTTCCCTTCTGCATCGTGGTTCTGGCGCGTTCGCGCCCAACTGACGTTGCTCCTCGTGTGCAGTGTGGCGATCGTCGCTGCAGCGTGCACCGAGTCGTTTGATGGCGGTGGTGCCTGCCCGTCGCTTTGTCCGGCCAAGCCGAGCACGTTTCGCGACACGACGTTCGAGGCTGTTGTCCTCGATACATCCATCTCCGGTTTTCCGTCGCTTGGACTTTCGCCAACCCTGTTGCTGGCCAACCGACCCGACACGTTAGTGACGGCTGGTGTCATTCGGTTCGATGTGTTGCCCACCACGTTTACGCCCAACAAGGGCACGGTATCGGCGAACATCACGGCTATCGACTCGGTGTATCTGAAATTGCCGCTCGATAGCACCGGAAGACTTGGCACGCTGCCAGTTACGCTGGATGTGTTCGATGTTGACTCGTCGGATGCAGACACGGCGAGCGTTGTGCTCACGAAGTTATTCCGGCCCGACCGGCGGATCGGCTCACTGACGTTCACACCGTCGGCGACCGGCGACTCGTTGCGTGTCCCGATTTCCGCCGCAAAACTGTTGGCGAAAATCACGGCCGCAACGCGTCTTCGCGTGGGACTCAAATTGAGCGGTGGGAGTGGGCAGTTGCGCGTCGTCGCGTTTCGTTCTGGCTCGGGAGCGCCAACGTTGAGTTTCGAGCCGACGTCTGATGACTCGATTTCTCCCGTAACGATTGCGCCAAGCACGACGCTGTCGGGCGTGACCGACGACGTGCAGTTGGCATTTCAGGTATATGGCATCACCCTGCTCGGTTCAAACACGCCCGACGCAACCACGCTCATTGTCGGCGGCTATCCCGCGTATCGCACGTATCTGCGATTCGCCGTGCCAACCAGCATTACCGATTCGAGCACGATCGTTCGTGCCGAAGTATTGCTGACGCAAAGGCCATCAAGTTTTGCGAGCGCTGCAGATTCGGTGACGATCGTCCCGCTCGTACCGACGACAACGAATGCCGTGTCCGATATTCGCCGCATTCTGGATCTTGCTGCACAGGGTTTGTTCGCAAGTTTGGATTCTGCGCGATTGGTGCCGCGCGACAGTGGCCTTCGCGCACTCAACGTGTTGCATCTCGTGCGTACGTGGCCTTCGTTGCCGGCCACCGTGCCGCGTGCACTGGCGTTTCGGATTGGGCAAGAGGGCGGACAGCCCGCAGAACTGCGGTTCTTTTCGAGCGAGGCGGCGCCATCGCTTCGGCCGCGACTCCGCATCACTTATCTCCCGCGTTCGGAGTTTGCAATCCCGTGATGAGCTCTTCAATTCCGGTTCGGGGGACGCGGCACCTTACGCATGCGCGAACGGTCCGCGCCGTGCAATTCGCCGCATGCGTGTTTGCGGGGTTGAGCACACGTGCGTCGGCGCAAGGCACACTGAGTGGCTTGGGCTTTGGCTATCCCGTAGGTGGCACGAGTATCCGCACCGCCGGTACGGCGGGCGCATTTGCAGAGTTCGACGTATTGAGCCCCGTCAATCCGGCGTCGCTCGGCGGGTTGCAACGGACGTTTCTCACGGCGCAAACGGAACCCGAGTTTCGCACGCTGCAGTTCGGCAACACGAAGGAGCGTACGACGGCGGAGCGGGTGCCGCTGTTGATGTTGGCGTTCCCGTATGCACATGGGCTGGGCATTGCGATCAGCGCCTCGACTTTTCTTGATCGCAGCTACAGCACCGTTACGCAGGGTTCGGTCATGGTAGAGGGCAATACGCTCACCACGGTCGACAAGAATGATGTACGTGGGTCGATCGGCGACTTGCGCGCGGCGATAGGATGGCAAGCCAATAAGTATGTGCGCGTCGGCGTCGCTGGACATCTCTTTACTGGAGACAACGTCGTCGGTCGCTCGCGGACGTTTGCCGATTCTCTCGCGTTCGGCAACGTGCTCGACACTTCCCGCGTCACGTACTACGGCAGCGCGCTGTCCCTCGGTGGGGAATTGCAGATCGTAAAAGGCTTGGCCGCATTAGCATCACTGCGCGTTGGCGGATCGCTCGAGTCGCGCATTCGTGATACAGTACGGTCGCGCGGAAGCGTGCCCAATCGCATTGGCTTCGCGTTGCGTTATGACGGCATTCCGGGATCGACGTTTGCGGTTGGCGTCGAACAGCAGTCGTGGTCGAGGATGAGGGCACTTGGGTCTAGCTTGATACAAGCACACGACGGGATGAACGTTCACGCGGGTGCTGAAGTCGCGGGACCAAAAATGCGCGGTGTGCCGCTGCAATTGCGCGTGGGCGTGGCCAAAAACGATTTGCCCTTTGGCGTTGATGGGCGAACGGCGCGCGAAACGCGGTTGAGCGGTGGTATTGGAGTGCCCGTCGCCGCCGAACGTGCGACGCTCGACTTTTCGCTGCAGCACGCAAATCGATCGCTTAGCGGCAGTGGTGGTGCCAGGGAATCCGCATGGATGCTTGGTGTCGGCATGCACATCCGCCCGTAATTGCGACGGCTGACTCGATGACGACGCCCGCGAAGCCTACGGTTTATATCGAGACGTATGGCTGTCAGATGAACGTCTCGGATTCGGAGTTGATGTACGGGACGTTGGCAGCACATGGCTATCAAGCGGTGAGTGGTCCCGACGGCGCTGATGTGATTTTGGTGAATACGTGCGCCATCCGGGAAAACGCCGAGACGCGCGTGATTGGTCGGTTGGGTGAACTGAAGCGACACATGGGTCCGAAAACGATAGTGGGCGTGACGGGTTGCATGGCGCAGCGCCTTGGACCGCGTTTGCTCAAAACCAAACATGTCTCGCTCGTCGTTGGCCCGGACAGCTACCGCGCGTTGCCTGCGTTAATTGATGGAGCACGTCGTGGCGAACGGTTCACCGCGACAGATTTTGATCTCGAAGAACACTACGAAGACGTCGTTGCCCGTCGCTTTGAAGGCGTGAAAGCGTGGATTCCGGTGCAACGCGGATGCAACTATCGATGTACCTATTGCATCGTACCGTATACGCGTGGCTCCGAGCGCAGTCGTCAACTCGCCGATGTCGTGCGCGAGACCCACGAAGTCGTCGCGCAAGGCTTGAGCGAAGTGGTGTTGTTAGGCCAAACGGTCAACTCCTATAACGATGGCACGTACGATTTCGCCGATTTGCTCCGTGCGGTGGGCGCGGTTGATGGCATTCGTCGCGTGCGATACACCAGCCCGCACCCCAACGATTTCAGCGACCGCGTGATCGCGGCGATGGCCGAAGTCCCAACCGTGTGCGAGCATGTGCATCTGCCGATGCAGAGTGGCTCGACCTCGATGCTCAAGCGCATGTTGCGTCGCTACTCACGCGAGGATTATCTGGCGTGCGTGGCACGACTACGCGCGGGCATCCCGGGTCTCGCGCTCACAACGGATATCATCGTCGGCTTTCCTGGTGAGACGGACGCCGAGTTTGAGGACACGTTGTCGCTCTGTCGCGAGGTCCGCTTTCACGACGCGTTCATGTTCAAGTTCTCGATGCGTGAAGGCACGCCTGCCGAACGCATGCC
>JAYTTR010000489.1:0-16265 GCA_043744935.1 Gemmatimonadaceae bacterium | reverse complement strand
TGCGATTGGATTTTATCAATCCGCGAACGGATGAGATTTCGGCACTGGTCACGGCGCGACGCCGGTAGAACTTTTTCTGCATCGCAACGCTACGTCCGCCGCATCATGCTCCACGCTCGTGCGAGACGAAACCCACACGCTGATTAATCGCGATCCGCTCTGCGCTCGTCATGTCGCGCCAGCGCGTGATTTCATCAACGGTCCGACCGCAACCGCGGCATCGCTGGTCTTCGTCGAGGAGGCAGACCTTGATGCATGGTGATTCGGTCGTGGTCGAGGTCGCTGTCGTTGCGGGATATGTCTTTGGAATCATCGTATATGGATTGTACACGAGCACCGAGCGCTCGGCGACGACCTCATGCATGCATCTGGAACTATCGGCAAAATATTGTGTGTTTGACACCACGCGCAATATCGATCTTCTCATTTCGGAGTACGTGCTATGCCGTTCGTCACCACTCGCTCGTCGCCCGCGACGGAGCTGTACTACGTCGACGTAGGCGCGGGACAGCCGGTCGTACTCATTCACGGTTGGCCGCTCAGTCACGCCTCGTGGGAAAACCAGATCAATGCGCTCGTCGCCAATGGCTATCGCGCGATCGCGTACGACCGCCGGGGTTTCGGTGACTCGGGGAAGCCAGCAAGCGGCTACGACTATGACACGTTTGCATCCGATCTCAATGACCTCGTCACGTCACTCGATTTACACGACGCCGTGATTGCAGGATTCTCAATGGGTGGCGGTGAGGTGGCACGGTATATCGGACGCTACGGCACGAGCCGATTGTCCAAAGCCATGCTCCTGGGATCCGTAACGCCGTTTCTGTTGAAGACCGCTGATAATCCCGATGGCGCGCCGCGAGAACTGTTCGACGGCATGATCGCTGGCGTGACAAAAGATCGTATCGGTTTCCTCGCAGAATTTTTCACCAATTTTTATAATTGGGACAAGCCACACGATGGGGTCAGTGAAGACCTCATTCCGTACAGCAAGTTTCTTGCGTGGCCCGCGACCGGAATCGCGACACAGCAGTGCATCACGGCGTTTGGCACGACCGATTTTCGCGCTGACATAGCGAAGATTGATATTCCAACGCTCGTCGTGCACGGCGATGCCGATCGCATTGTGCCATTTCCTATTTCCGGGAAGAAATCGGCGGCAATGATCAAAGGCAGCCGACTCGAAGTGCTGCAGGGTGCGCCACACGGATTTGCGGCAACGCACCCTGCGCAATTAAACGCGCTGATGCTCGACTTCCTGAAACGCTAGCATTTGCAATTCGCGTTTAAAACCCGATGCCAAGTTGTACCGAAAACACAGTGTTTTTTGGAGACGAGCCGCCGGTTTCGGTAGAGATCTTGGACAGGCCTTGCACGTATCGCAACGTCAGCGCGTACGAGCGTCCCATCGCGCTGACGGACAGTCCCGCTCCGCCCACGGCGCTCACGTCGTATTTCTCGATCGGATCTTTCGACGTTGACGTTGTATTCTCGGTGCACGCTTTGCTCGAGTTCAGGCTGCTGATGTTTGAGCTCACGTCGATGTTGCACGTAACGCGAAATGCGCCGTTGGCGCCGGCAAACAATATTGGATGGATCGACGAAGCCTTCGAGCCGATGTCGACTTTGAGCAGCACGGGCACTTCCACGTAATCCAACTTCAACCCGACAGTGGCCGATGATGTTTGCGCACTCAGGTTGGTGACCTCGTAGCGCACGCCTTTTTGCGAATAGTGCGCTTCAGGTTGCAACGAGAATGCGCCAGGTAGTGGAATATTGACATACACGCCGGCGTTCAATCCGACGCGTCGTTTCGTGCTGTACGCCGCCCCGACAACGGATTTCACGGCCTGAAATGTTTCGGAAACGGACGACAAATTCGATCCAATGAGAATACCGTAACGGGATTGCGGTGCTGCACCTCGACTCAGTTGCGCGGAGAGTACGGACGGAGCAGTGGCGAGTGCAAACGCGGCGGCTGATATCCAGCAGAATCGCGTGCGCATGCGGACCTCGGCGTCAGAAGGGAAACACAGGCGAAAGTCCGACAACGGTGTGGCATATCTCCATGATGTGGCGCAAAAAGTCACGGAACGCAATAACGACCCGAAGAATACGGAACGTCGGAGCGGCCTGGTCGCAGCATTGGGTGATGCTGCGAGTGATTTTTTGCGTGGCCGTGACTACTGAGACGGCAGCGCGAACGCGACGTAGGTACCGCCGCTGGGTGCTCCGTTTTTTCCGCCGCCGCAGGCGATGACCAAGTACTGCGTACCGTTCACCATGTAGGTCGAAGGTGTGGCGTTACCGGCCGCCGGTAACGTTGCTTCCCACAACTGTTTGCCAGTGCTTTTATCGTACGCGCGAATCTTGTTGTCGTACGTGGTCGCGGCGATAATCAGCAAACCGTTTTCGGTAACGATGGCGCCGCCGTAGTTGTCGGTGCCGGTATTTTTTACGCCTTTGGCCGCAAGTTTTGGATACGCACCAAACGGAATAGACCACCGAATTTTTCCGGCGTTCAAATCGATCGCGTTGAGTGTGCCCCACGGCGGTTTAATACCAGGGTAGCCTTCGTGATCGGTGAAAATATCGAAGTACGCAGTACGGTATTTCAGCGCGTATGGACTGGTACCAACTTTTGCTTTTGATGCGTCGTGGCCTGTCAGCAAATAGTTGACGACATCGTTAACGGCGCTGCCCTCCATTGCCGCGCCAAATGCCGGCATGCGTCCGGTGCCTTCGCGGATAATTTGCGTGATCTGCTCGCGCGAACGACGCGCCACAATTTTTTCGAGGGATGGTCCGGCGGCGGAGCCTTGGCGCTGTTCGCCATGACAGCCAGCGCAGTTTGCCGCGTACAGTGATTTGTCACTGCGTGGCACCAGCTTCAGTATCCACGCCATCTCGTTGGAGTTGACGTACAGCAATCCACTCGTTGGATCGAACGCGGGTCCGCCCCACTCACCACCACCGTCAACCCCAGGAAAGATGATCGTACCTTTGGTATTGGGCGGTGAAAATGGATCGGGTGTCTTGTATTGATTGAATATCTTCAGCGCGGCTGCGTGTGCGGCTGGTGTGCGATTCGTCAGTTCGTTCAGCGTGAGACGTTGCCGCGCAAACGGCGGTGGCAAAAGCGGAAATGGTTGCGTTTTGGACGTCGTTTCGCCTTCCAGCACGCCCGGCGGCATCGCGCGTTGTTCCACCGGAAACATCGGTGTGCCCTTCTCGCGATCAAAGAGCCAGACGTGTCCCGTTTTCGTGATTTGTGCTACGGCGTCCACCTGCTTTCCATCGCGCGTGACCGTTACCAATGCTGGCGCCGCCGGAAAATCGCGATCCCACAAGTCGTGATGCAGTCCCTGAAAGTGCCAGATGCGTTGTCCCGTGCGCGCGTCGAGCGCGAGCACCGTATTTGCAAACAAGTCATCGCCGGTGCGATTGGCGCCATAAAAGTCAAACGACGCAGAACCAGTCGCCGCAAACAGCATCGCGCGCTTCGTATCGATGGTGACACCCGCCCACGCGTTCGCGCCACCGGTAATTTTCCACGCGTCCGCGGGCCACGTTTCATAACCAAATTCGCCCGGATGCGGAATGGTATGAAAGGTCCATCGCAGCGCACCAGTTTTCACATCGTACGCGCGAATGTCGCCGGGCGCGCTCGGCAATGCTTCGGGAACGGTGCTGCCAATGATGTACAAGTCTTCAAAGATCACGCCCGGTGTGCTCGCACTGACGGACAACCCCTCCACCGGTCGACCAAGTCCCGCGCGCAGATCGACCCACCCGCTGTCGCCAAACGTGGTGATTGGCGTGCCGGTTTTCTTGTCGAGTGCGTACAGGCGATTGCGATAATTGAAGATGACGCGATCACCCGTTACGACCACACCGCGATGTCGAAAGCGCGAAGTTGGTGGCAGTCCGTGGTTGGGATCGAACCGCCATAGTTGTTTGCCCGTTGCCGCATCGAGTGCGAACACCTGCAGCTTGGGAGTGGTGGCGTACAGCACACCGTCGATGATGATCGGATTTGCCTGCATCTCCGAACCGGCAAACTCATCATGCGTTTCGAACGTCCACGCGACTTTCAGTTTGGCGACATTCGCGGGCGTGATCTGCGCGAGTGTGGTGTAGTGCGTGTGATCGTCGTTGCCGCCGTACACGGGCCAGTTGGTGGTCTGACTATGGGCGATGACTGGAATCGAGAGGCAGAGCGTAACGACGATCGGAGGCAGGCGCATGGGGGCGTGTGACGGGATCGGGTGAACAGGGGACGGTCGGAATGAAACGGCGGGCGGGGAATTCCGCGACTGGTCAGCAAGTCGTATTGCGCGGTGAAATACGCGCGCACCTTTGGACGAGCCGCACAACAACCTTGCAATCAGCTGCTCCGTAACCTTGCAGGCTTATGCACCATAACCTTGCATTCGGCCGCAGGATAAGGTTGCAGTGAGCCGATGGTCAAACCAGTGCAGGAGCCGCGATACGCCGAACCCCGACGTCCGGAGGCGCTGGCCGATTCGCCAGTGGTGCTCGTCTACAGCCCTTGGCAATGCGGCACAACCACACTGGCGAAGCAGGTCGGCATCCCGATGGGATACGAATACCTGACCTGTGACGACGCGCTCGTGCGCGCAGTAGCGTTGGCCGATCCCACCGGCTTTGTGGATGGTTTGTCCGGGCGAATGATTCTCGACGAGGTGCAACGAGTCCGGGAGCTATTTCTCGCGATCGAGGGGGCGCCGAGGTTGACATCGTCATTGCGCGTGGAACGCGGGCGATCGCTGGCGTTGAAGTGAAAGCATCCGCCACCGTAACTGCGGCTGACTTTCGCGGTTTACGAAAACTCAAAGACGCCACCGGCAAACGGTTTGCCGATGGCGTGGTGTTGCAGGATGGCGAAACCCCCGTGCGCTTCAGCGAACGACTGTCCGCGGTACCGAGTCGCGCGTTGCGGGACCGCGTGTAACCGAGCGCGCTAGTCGCCTGGTAGCATGGCCCACAACGCCGGTCGCCCCACGTTGCAATGCACCGCGCGACAAATGGGCGTAAGCGAACCCCAGCTCAACCACAATGCGTGTCGCGCCAGGTGATGCGCATGCAAAATAGTTACTGGTGCATTGCCGATTGGCGCGTTGAGTTTTTCCAGTCGACTAAAGCGCGCGGGCACTGGGTGAAAAATTGTTTCGATCACGCGCGGTCGCCATGGTTCATCATCCTGCCAGCGATCCAGCAATGTGATGGCATCGCGCATCGACTCGGCGCCAACGCGGATGGCCGCTACGCGATCAATTGCGAATACGGTCGCGCGCGACAACGTGGGCAACACCAACACACCAATGAACGCCCACAACGTCATCGCGCACGCCACCGTGAGCACGCCCGCCGCTGTTGCGAGTGCAGCGTTTGGCAGCAGCAGTGCCGCGACAAACCCCGCACAATTGAAAATGATTGCGCCGAGCACGCCGCGGAGGTGCGCGCCCGTGTCGGCGATGATGCGACGTCGCGTGAGTGCGGCAATGAGCGCGGGCTCGGGCAACTGCGCCCAGCGCAACGGAACCAGGAGCATGCGTGCGCGAATACCGGTCCATCCACCAACAAAACCTTCGTCGGGCACGTCAACGACGTCGATCTGATTCAAGTCAATACCCGCACGCTGCGCCGCGCTGCGCAATACGTCTGGCATAAAACCGTCTGGCATGGGCGCAATGATGCGCGCCATAAAGCCACGCGTCGCTGCGAGCACGAGTTGCAGCGCAGCGAAGACACCGAAGGCGCCGATCGGTCCGAGCAACCGTGCAGCTCCAAGCAATGCGGCAATGGTCACGAGCCACACAAGCGCTTGCACAACGATGCCGCGCATCCAGCCCGCGTACCACGCCCCAGCGCTCACGCGATGGCGTACCAGCATGGCACCGCCGATCACGTCGAAGAACATGAAGGCGACCGTACTCACCAGGAGTGCAAGCCATACTGACGTGATCGCGACGACCAGCGGTTGTTGCGCCGACGTCGAAAGGATGCGTGATGGAATGTCGAACACCAGCATCGTGGTGGCCACGATGACGGCCGTGCCGACGCCGCTGATGCCGAGGTAGAGGCGCGCGCGTGCGTAGCGCAAAGAGCGCGTGGCGGTGCGATGGGAGAGCGGGAATGATGTCATGCCAAATCAATGAGCAACGTATGTGTTTAGTGCGCGGTATTTCCGCGCGGTCCGAGTCGAACGAGCGACGCTGTGCACACCGCTCAAGTTTGGTAGATCTCTGGGAGTTTATCAACTATTGCCAAACTCGCAAATATCAGTCTACATCGCGACGCCAACTCGTTCGCTGTAACTTTCGTCTCATGGACATTTTCAAGGAATTCACGCTCGAGTCGGCGCATCGCTTGCCGCACGTTCCCGTTGGCCACAAGTGTGGTCGCATACATGGACACTCCTTTCGCATTGCAGTGCATGTCTCCGGGCCTGTCGGCGACACCACAGGGTGGGTGATGGATTTTGCCGACATCAAAGCGGCGTTCGCGCCGATCGACGCCATGCTCGATCACCACTACTTGAACGACGTGCCGGGCCTCGAAAATCCGACCAGTGAGCATCTCGCGATCTGGATTTGGGAGCGACTCGCACCCAAATTGGACGGCCTGTCGCAAGTAGTCATTCGCGAGACGTGCACGTCCGGATGTGTATATCGCGGAGAGGGAAAGTGAAAGTGAGATGTAACACCCGCCGTGCCTCAGCGTGAACCCGCAAACCCAGAACTCCAGTATGCGCCTGCCGCTCATCGTTTCGCTGCTGATTGTTGCTGCCTGCGCACCGACATCCGTCGCGCGCACTCGCAACGCGTCGCCCGGCACAACCTCACCGGCACTCACCGCCACCGATCTGCGCGTGCGCCTCTTCGCACTCGCGGCAGACTCGATGATGGGCCGCGCTCCCGGAGACATCGGCGATTTCAAAGCGGCATCGTACATTGCGGCTGAATTTGCGCGCGCAGGCCTCAAGCCCGCTGGCGACAACGGTACCTGGTTTCAAACGCTGCCGTTCTATCGACGCACCGTTAGCCGAGGTGATACGCTTCGCATCGACACGTACATCGCCGCACTCGGTACCGATTACGCGCCAGTACCTGGGAATGCGCGCTATCGACCCATTGACGGTGTGAGCGTGATGTACGCGGGTCTCGCGTCGGATTCCAGCACGTGGATTGATGCAGGCGCGGCACAGGGGAAAGCCCTTGTGTTTGCGGTACTCGCGCCCGAACTTCGCACCACGGCCAATCGTCGTACTGCTCTTTCGCCATTGCAAAACAATCCACGCTTTCGTGGCGCCACCACAGTATTAGTGGCCGAACTCGACGTTGCTGGTGCGTCCAGCGCGGCTGCGTATCTCACAGGAAACCTCGTGCTCGATACGACGTGGCGCGATGCACCGCCCATCGTGCTCGTGACGAATGCATTTGCAACACGCGCGCTTGGGCGATCGCTGGTAGGTGCGACATCGGGCACTGCGGGCCGTACGCTCCGAGGCGGAATGCGTGTTGGACTGTTTCCTCTTGAGTTTGCGGCGCGCAACGTGGTAGGTATTTTGCCCGGCAGCGATCCAACGGTGAGTGGACAGTTCGTTTCAATTTCTGCGCACAATGATCATGTCGGTTTCGATCACGCGCCGGTCGACCACGATTCGCTGCGCGCACACAACGCGATCGTCCGTCCCTTGGGTGCCGACTCGCCGAATCGCACGCCAACTCCCGACGAGCAACGGCGCATCACGCACGTGCTCGATTCGCTGCGCAAGCGGCGTCCTGCACGACTCGACTCCATTCGCAATGGAGCGGACGATGATGGATCCGGAACAGTCGCGTTGCTTGAGATCGCCGAGCTGATGGCGAGTAAACCGCATCCGCGTCGATCCGTGTTGTTCGTTTCGCATACGGCTGAGGAGTTTGGCTTGCTTGGCTCCGAATGGTATACCGATCATCCCACAGTGACTCGCGATTCCATCATCAGCGAAATCGATATGGATATGATTGGGCGCGGTAGTGTGCAGGACTTGCCGGACGCCGGACCGACGTATCTCGAAGTTGTCGGCATTCGCCGTTTGAGCACCGAGTTTGGGGATGTGCTCGATGCCGTGAACAAGAAACAACCAGTGCCGTTTGTCTTCAATCTGACCTTTGATGTGCCTGGTCATCCGCTGCAACAATACTGTCGTGCCGATCACTATAATTACGCGCGCTACGGCATTCCGTCGGTGTCATTTTCGCGCGGCGAACACATGGATTACCACCAAGTCACGGACGAGCCACAGTACATCGACTACGATGCATTGGCGCGTGTGTCGATGTTTGTCAAAGATGCGGTCGTCGAGCTGGCAACGCGCACGGCGCGACCGAAGCTCGATAAACCGAAGGGCGATCCGAAGGCCGTCTGCCGGCAATAGCGGTGCGATGAACGATCGTCCACGCCCCGAGTACGTCGAGCGTTTTCTTCGCAACGCATGCCGCGATTGGCGCACGGGTGGTGGCTTTGCGATTGGCATGTCGCGCGGCACCGCGTCTCGTTTGTTGCAGCAGCATTCGGACATTGCGCACGACAGCATGTATACCGCAGTTGCATGCGGTGACGTTGCCACCGTCGCGCAACTGCTCGCTGAGCAGCCTGCACGCGCGTCGCTTGCGGGCGGAGTGCAGAACTGGCCGCCATTGCTATATCTCGCAAGTGCACGTATTGAACAGCGTACAGCCGCCGACAATACGATCGCCATCGCGCAGCTGCTCCTGGACCATGGCGCCGATCCCACTGCGTTCTACCCTGGGGGCGATCCGAGCTATCGCTACACGGTCATGACCTGTGTGCTAGGCATGGGAGAAGGAGTGGCGCCGACACATCCGCGCGCACCGGAACTGGTGGCATTGCTCCTGGCCCGCGGCGCGGAGCCGTATGACTCGCAGCTGCTGTACAATGTGTTTGCCGATCACGCCTCGCGTGTGCGATTGAACGACGATCTCGTGTGGCTGCTCGACGCCATCTACGATCAATCAGTGCAGTTGGGCCGCGCCAACGATTGGAATGATCCCGAGTGGTCGATGCTCGATATGGGCGGCTACGGTCGTGGAGCGCACTATCTGTTGGATGCAGCGGTGCGTGGCAAGCATCGCCGGTTGATCAACTGGATGAAGGAGCACGGGGCCAATCCGTCGGAGTCGAACGTGCCGACGCGCGGTATTGCCGTATTTGTGGAGGCATGTTTGCGACATGATCGCGCGGCCGCCGCTTCAATGCTCCGCGAACATCCGGAATATCTCGCTTCTCCCAACGCCCTTTTTGCGGCAACGATGCAGGACGACGTGCGTGCCGCTGAGTTGTTGCTCGATCTCGGAGTTTCACCGGATGATGCTGATCGCCACGACGGAGGGCGTCGCGCATTGCACGTGGCGTCGTTTGCCGGAGCGACGCACGTTGCCGCGCTTTTGATTGCACGCGGTGCGGATGTCGACGCGCGAGAAATGCGCTATGGTGCTACACCAATGGGTGTGGCTGTGTGGGCACAGCAGTCGGGCATGATGGCACTGCTGGGTGCGCACAGTCGCGATGTGTTCAATCTCAGTTTCGCAAGCAACGTGGCGCGCATTCGGGTGGTTCTCGCGGAAAATTCCACGCTTGCTGCAAACGTGCTTCGCGATGGTCGATCGACACTCATGTTGCTGCCTGACGACGAAGAGATCGCGCTGGAGATCGTGGCGCTGCTGCTCGCCCATGGCGCCGATCCATCGTCGCTTGACGCGGACGGTCGATCGGCGGCGGATTGGGCACACGATCGGGCGTTGCTCCGCGTGGCGTCGGTGCTGGTGGGAGCTCAACGAGTGGGGTAGGTTGGGCGTTCATGAAATATTCATGTACGCTTCACCCTCGTCTCTTACGGATTCTGCCCATGTTGCGTGCTCGCCTTCGTGCCACTGTCATGCTCACGACCAGTGTTGGTCTCGCGCTCTGTGCGGCCAATACGGGGGCACAAGTGGCGCCGAAGAAGGCGCCGGTCGTCATCCCGCAGGTCGAAGTGGTGGCCACACGCATTCCGCAGGCGCCGCATGACGTGCCCGCGTCGATCGAAGTGATTAGCGGCGATGATTTACGCGCGCGTGGCGTCACGTCGCTACGTGATGCCCTTGCACTCTCGGCAGGTGTCGCTATCGCGCCGGGCGGTGACAATGGTCCGGCCAGTGCAACGCCAGAAATTTGGGGCCTTCGCGAGTTCGATGCATTCCTTCTTGTTGTGGACGATATCCCGTGGGGTGGCGCGCTCAATCCCGCTGTCGCTACCCTGAGTCTACGCGATGTTGAACGCATCGAGATTTTACGTGGACCAGCGCCGGTGACATACGGTGCAACCTCGTTCGTGGGTGTGATTCACGTCGTACACAGCGCGGCGGCGGCCACGACCTCGTATCTCAATGCAACCGGCGGCACATTCGGGACGGGAAGTCTCGCTGGAGATTTTGTTTTGCCGTCGACGGGGCTTTGGAAATCGCGCGCCAGTGTTGATGTGGACCGGGAAGGCTTTCAAGACGATCGCACGTCATTCGCGCGCGGCCACGCATTATTGCGCACCGCCAAGATGGAAGATCATGCGAAGACGTGGCTCACCGCCGACGTGAATATCCTCCGGCAGAATCCGGCCAGTCCGCACCCGCGCGAAGGCACAGTCTTGTCATCGCAAACACCGCTCGATGCGAACTACAATCCGCACAATGCGTATCTCGACGAAAATCGTGTCGTGGTTGCCGCGGGTTTTGAACGCTCGGTGTTGCGCGGAACGACATGGGGAACGACCGCGTCGTACACGTATGCTGGTCGCAATATCTTTCGTGGATTTCTCACGGACATTTCGAATAGCGCCAACAATGCCTCGGGTTTCAAGGAAAACATTACGGAAAACCATCTGTACGCGGACTCGCATCTGATCTGGCCCGAATATGCGCATGTGCGGTTTCTGGCTGGTGCGGACATCCTCACCGCCAGCGGTGAAGCGAAGGGCGCGACGTTTGATTACACGGCGTTGCTGAATGGTGTATCTGCACCAAACGTCACGGAGCCAACATTGTTGAACAAAGATGCCGGCAACAGTCGCGTGTTCGTTGGCGCATATGGTTCGGCCGAATGGCGCCCGACCACGCGACTTAACGTCAGCGGTGGTTTGCGGCTCAATGCGACGAACGAATCGCGCGGTGAAGCAGCAAGCGTCTCGCATACGAGGCCGAGTGGCAGCGTGGGCATCATGTACGGATTGTGGGAGGAGAACGCAAATCACATTCGCGTGTTTGCGAATTACCGCGACACGTTCAAGCCGGCAGCATTCGATTTTAGTCTCGCTGAGAACGAAGGGGTGCTCAATCCGGAAACGTCGCGCAGTTACGAAGGTGGCGTAAAGGCGCGTGCTATGGACGGTCGGGTGGACCTCGAAGTCAGTGCGTTCCGCATGGACTTCGAGAATCTCGTGACGTCGACAGTGGTGAATAATCTGCCGGCGCTGATCAACGCCGGGTCGACGAGATTTCAAGGTGTTGAACTTGCCGCGAACGTGCAATTGCCGAACGCGGTCTTTGCGCGCGCGACATACAGCGTGCACGATGGCAAGTTCGTGAACTTCGTGCAATCCTTTGACGGCGTGCCAACGCAACTGGCCGGGAAGCGCTTTGAAATGTCGGCGAACGCCCTCGCGTCGGCCGGGCTCACGTTGTCGCCAGCAGAGGGATTCATTGCGCATGCAAGCATGAACTACACGGGAAATCGATATCTCAATAAACGGAATTCTGCGCTGGTTCCGGCATTCTCCACCATTGATGCTGGTGTTGGGTTCCGCACCACGAAGGCTGAGTTTCGCGTGGACGGACGGAACCTCGGCAACCGTCGCGACGCGGTGTCAGAGAGTGAGTTTGGTGATGCGCAATATTATCGGATGACGGCGCGGACCGTGCGGGCGGGCGTCGTCGTTAGGTATTAGAGATGAGGGATTAGGGATTAGGGGCCTAGTCCCTACTCCCTAGTCCCTCCCTCCTAGCTCTCCTAGGCGAGCATGCAAGCGATTCAGCATACGCGCCACTTGATTGGCGAGATCACTCGCCACGGCAAGATCGGAACTTTCCACGTGTCGTAGACGATCGGCAATCATAAGCTGAGTTTCAACTTCTGCGATTGATCCGCGCGCGACGGAAATGAAATGCCGATACTCGCGTCGCGTATGACGCACATTCCCTTCGGCAATGTTGCTCGCCACAGACACTGACGCACGACGGAGTTGCATCGTGAGCCCAAACCGTTCGTCATTGGGGAATCGCCGCGTCACCGCGTAAATCTCGACGACAAGCGTGACAGCCATTTGCCACACCTTGAGATCACGAAAGCTTCGAATGCTGGAAGGCCGCACCGGTTCTGTCATGCCGAATCGTTACTCAGGAGCGTCATTACGTCGTCAAAGCTGCGCAAAATCCTAACCCCTAACCCCTCACCCCTTACCCCTAACCCCTAACCCCTAACCCCTAACCCCTAACCCCAGCTGTACCCGAAACTCCGTCCGCCCCGGACGCGATTCCACGATGTCCAAACGTCCTCCATGCAGTTCGGCAATGCGTCGCGCAATCGCGAGCCCAAGACCCGCACCGCCGGTCGTGCTATTTTCAGAACGTGACCGCGCGCTATCGACGCGATAAAAGCGTTCGAACACACGTTCGTGTTCTTCAGGCGGGATGCCAACGCCCGTATCGACCACGCTGATCTCGTAATGAGTGGCCGTACGCGCCATTGCCACGTCAATCGCACCGCCAGTGGGTGAATATTTAATCGCGTTGTCGAGGAGGTTGAGCAACAGCCGTCCGAGCAGGTCGACGTCGCCATGAAATGGCGCCTCCACAACGGGTTGCACGTGTATCACCACCGCGCGTTGATCCGCGACGGAGCGAACACCGCGCGCGGCATCGTGCACCAGTTCCTCGAGATACAACGGCTCGTGACGCGCTACCAAGTGGCCCGCGTCCGCCCGTGACAGCAAAAACAAATCATCGACGATGCGTGTGAGACGTCGCGCCGCGTCCTGCATGATCGTCACCGACGCGCGGTACTCACTTTCGCTGCGATGCTCACGCGACAGCGTGATATCAGCCTCGGTACGAACGATGGCCGTCGGCGTGCGCAATTCATGTGACGCGTCGGATACGAATTGTCGCTGTTGCGCAAAGGCGTGCTCGAGTCGATCCAGCAGACTGTTGACCACGCGCGCGAGGCGCACCAGCTCGTCGCCACCCTGCACCGGGAGGCGTTCGTCGAGATTGGCCGCACTTATGTGCGCGGCGTGCGTCGCCATCGAGGTGACAGGCGCGAGGCTCCGCTTCGCGAGCGTGTAACCGCCAAGCGCCGCTGATAAAACGAACAGCGGAATGGCGACGAGAAACATCTGGCGAATACGCTCCAACACCACATCAATGTCGTGTAGCGCATACGCACCACGCAGCGTGAACCGCTGTCCCTCAATCACCAGCGGGCGGTCAAACGTGCGCATCGCCGCATCCGCGTCTAGCGAGAGCGGCGTATTACGCGTCACCGTGTGGCCGAGCGTGTCGAGGATCGTAATTTGTAAATCACGAAAATGTACTTCGTCCACCGTACTGCGCATCGCTTGCACTACACTCATCGTGGATCGACGCTCCGCAACGAGTTCCCGCGAAAACGCGGTGAGTGCGTCACCGATGAATCGATCCGTTCGATTTTCAAGCGCTCGCGCGACGACGAGATAACACGAAACTGCAAAAAGTACCAACGGCAGCAGCAACAGCACACTGTACGACAGGGTAAGTCGAGATCGCAGTGACGACGGCCATTGCAGCATGGTGTTTACAGTGCGCGACGCGCTGCAGTCTTTCGAGTATGCGGTATGCCCGTCTTGCTGACAAGCGCTACTGCTGTTGGAGCGTCCAGTACGAACCCCGTGCCGCGGACGGTATGAAAAAGAGCCACATCCTCGCCCTCGTCAATCTTGCGTCGGAGTCGACTCGCGTACACATCAATGATGTTCGAGTACGTGTTGCGCGTGTCTTCCCACACATGCATCATGAGATCGGAACGACTGACAACGCGCCCCGCATTCCGCGCGAGGTACAGCAGAAACGCAAACTCCTTCGCCGTGAGCGCAATCTCCCGATCGTTTCGGCGTACGACGCGCCGGCTGGTGTCGATCACCAAGTCGCCTACAGAAAGTTGCGGCGCCAGCGTATCGCTATGCCGACGAACCAGTGCGCGCAAACGCGCGAGCAGTTCGCCGAAATCGAACGGCTTGGTGAGATAGTCATCCGCGCCCGCATCCAGTCCAGCAATGCGCTGGTCGACGCTATCAAGCGCCGTCAACATCAGGATGGGTACGCGATCACCCTGCTCGCGAATCGCGTGACACACGTGGATGCCACTCATGCCGGGTAGCAGGATATCAAGAACGATCGCGTCGAATCGTCGCGTTCCGGCCAGCGCGAGCGCCAACGGACCGGTGGCCGCCAGCTCCACGGCGTACGACGCTTCGCGAAGCCCTCGTGTGATAGATGTGCGGAGCTGGCGGTCATCTTCGGCGAACAAGATACGCATATTGAATAAATTAGCCTGCTGACCGGTGCACGCGAACGCGGTGAAGCGGCGTTTCCGACAAACGCGCAGTACGTTTCACCGTGTGGATCGATCGCACTGGTCACCAATTTTGCGTGACCAGTTTCTCGTTGTCATGCGCCAGGAGAAGTTCGTGCTGAATTACCGTCATGTGGTGCTCTATCCGTTCCTGCTCGCGTTTGCGTGCAAGGGAGGCGATTCGACGAACCAGCCAAAACTCCCGGCGCCGCAACTCATGCCGATGGAAAACCCCGCTCCGATCGGCAGCGCGCAGCCCGGGCTCACGATGAGCAGCACCGGAAAGTTGTACGTGTCCTGGCAAGAAAAGTCCAGGGATTCGTCGATCGCGTTGCGCTTTGCCGTGCGAACACACAGTGGCGGCAACGCGTGGTCGCCAACACAAACGGTCGCGACTGGGTCCAACATGTTGGTGAGCGCATCTGATGTACCAACAGTGCACGAGGAATCGAACGGTCGACTGATCGCCGCTTGGCGAGGCAAACACAGTGCGCGTGGCTACGATATTTTACTCTCGCACTCTAGCGACCGCGGGGCATCGTGGAGTATCCCGCGCCGTCCGCACCGCGATGTCACCACCACCGAACACGGATTCGTTTCGTGGCTGCAAGTGGGTGATACGAGTGGAATGATTTGGGTGGATGGCCGACATAACGAAGATGCTGATACGGCCACTCGTCGCACGCAACTCGCGTTCGCCGCATTCGATAAAGCCGGCGACCCCCAGGTTGAACAATTCATCGATAATATGATTTGCGATTGTTGTCACACGTCCGCGACCGCCGTTCCGGGTGGCGCAGTGGTCGCCTACCGTGATCGACACGACGGCGATATCCGCGATATTAGCGTGGTGCGTGTGGCTCACGGCGAATGGCAAGCGCCCGTGTCTGTGCATGAGGATCACTGGCTGTATCGCGGATGCCCGGTGAACGGTCCGGCGATCGCGGCGCGCGGTGCTGCTGTTGCCGTCGCCTGGTTTACTGGGGCACGCGACACCGCGCGCGTGCGCGTTGCGTTCTCGCGCGATACGGCTGCCACGTTTGGTGCGCCGGTGGAGATCAACGAGAGTCTTCCGGATGGTCGCGTCGGCGTGGTGATGACGCCGAACGGCGACGCGATGGTTTCGTGGATTGAACGACGCGGCACGACCGCCGTGCTACGCATTCGACGCGTGTCACCGACCGGCGCCAGGTCAGACGCACTCGATGTCGCCACACTCGGCGACGGCAAGCGCGCGGGTGGTATGCCGAAGCTCGTCCTTGATGGCCCGGACGCCGTGTTGGCGTGGACGGATCTCGCAACGAATCGTGTGCGCACGTCACGTGTGGTGCTCCGCTGATGAACACACCACCGCGGTCGAACACCTCGATGCCGCAGGACGAGGATCGTCGATGGCGCGTGCGGTTGGCACATTTCCGAGCTGGCACAAGACTGTTGATCGCATTCGTGTCCAGTGTAGTGACGGCGGTCGCGTTACGGAACGTGATTGGTCCGGAAATGTGCCTGGTGGCGGCATGGGATGGGTTCGCAACGGTCGCGCTCATCCTCACGTGGTTTACCATTCTCACACTACGTCCCGAACAGATCTGCATTCTCGC
>JAYTTR010000488.1:0-4163 GCA_043744935.1 Gemmatimonadaceae bacterium | reverse complement strand
CGGTTCGTGCCAGAGGCCGATAATTTCAGCGGGACGTCCACCAAGCCGAATCCATTGGCCTACGCTCTGCTCCCGGCCAAAAATCCGCAGCGCGGTGCGCTCTTCGAGAACAACAACGGACGCGCCTGCGCTCATTTCATTTTTCGTGAACCAGCGCCCCGTTTGCAATTCGCCGCCTTGAATCAGGGGAAACCCTTCGTCGGCACCAAATACCGCCATGGGTTGCGAACGAATGCCCCGACCATCGATACGCACCAATGCCTGACCCCACAACGCGGCGTAACCAATCTCGGGCAGTCGTCGAAGCACGTCGGCTTCGCGTTGGCTGAGGTCAGGACGAATGCGAATCTCCTTTGGCAAGTTGTCCGGGTTGAGCGGCACCGCCGAAAATTTCTTCAGTACGTAAAATGTGGTTGGGCCTGCCACTTCAAACGTGTGATTGATTTGCCCCTGAATGCCCTGAACGATCGCAGCCATCGCCATAACGGTCGCAACGCCGATGACAACGCCGAGAATAGTGAGCGACGATCGTAGTTTGTTTGCACGCAACGCATCGATGGCGATGCGCACATTTTCTGAAAGTGCGCCAACCGGTTGCATGTCAGGTTTCGGCGCGCATTGCGGTGATCGGATCGAGTTTTGCAGCGCGCGACGCCGGATATACGCCGAAGAGCACGCCGATCCCTGCACCAAGCGAGAGCGCCAAAGCCACTGACCACGGCGTCACACGCGCTGGTAACGGTGAGAACGCGGCAATCGCCGCCGCAAGCAGCCACCCGCCAAGCACGCCTAACATCCCGCCAAGCAGCGACAGCGCGATCGCTTCTGCAAGAAACTGCTTCCGCACATCGAGCGAGGTAGCGCCCATTGCCTTGCGAATACCGATTTCGTGCGTTCGCTCTGTCACGGACATCAACATGATGTTCATGATCACGATGCCGCCAACCAACACGCCGATGGCGACAACCGCCGGTACGACGGCGAACAGCACGGCCGTGAGCTGATTCCAGAAGGCCACCAGCGCATCTGCCGTGCTCACCGGGAAATTGTTTGCCTCCGCAGGTCGCAATCCACGCACCACTCGCATGGCTTCCTCGGCGCGCGACATGGCTGACGCGACCTGACTCGCGTCGCGCACTTTCACCGAGACTGTCGTAGTCTGCCGACGACCGTAAATGGCTTCGAACGCGGTGATCGGCATCAGTGCGAAGCCGTCAAACGATTGACCGAGAACGCGACCTTTGCGCGCGATGACACCAACGATGGTGAAACGCTGACCCATGATGCGAACTTCCTGATCGATCACCCGAGCACCGGCAAACAGCGTGCTCGCGATATCGGCACCGACCACAATCACATTGCGACGCTCTCGCACGTCAATGTCGGTGAGCGGGCGACCGTCAGTGAATCGATAATCCTGCACGGTTTGATACGCGCTCGTCACGCCAAATACTTGCACGCTCCCTAACGTCCGGTCACGCCACACGACATCCGCTTGCGGGGTGGGCCAACCGGACTGCAAGCTGATGGCAAGCGCGTCCGGCAATGCCGCGCGCACGGCATCGGCATCACGTTCATCAATGCGCGGACGTTTTTGCAACACGCGATATTCGTCGTCGTTGAACAGACCGATGCTGAGCGGCGTGCGTCGCACTTGAAACGTGTTCAGACCAATCATCGCGTCGGCAATGTTCTCCTTCACGTACGCATTCATGCCTTGAATAATGGCTACTACCGCCACCAAAAACCCCACCGAAACAACAATGCCGAGCAGGGTAAACGCAGTACGCAACGGATTGACGCGTAGTTGATTTAGCGCCAGACGAATCACATCGCTGAAGCGCATGCCTTACTCGTGTCGCAACGCGTCAATGGGATCGAGATTGGATGCGCGCACAGCGGGCAGCATCCCAAACGCCACGCCAGTGATGGCACTCGCACCAAGCGCGATCAGTACAGTGCTCAACGGCAACGTTGCTGGAATTACTGTGTTCGCGCGAATCGCCCAGGCGAGTAACCCGCCGATTCCAAGGCCGATGAGCGCGCCAATGGAGGTGAGCGTTGCGGCTTCCACGAGAAACTGCCAGCGAATGGTCGCGGCGGTGGCGCCGAGTGCTTTGCGCACGCCGATCTCGCGCGTGCGCTCGGTGACGGAAATCATCATGATCGCCACCACACCGACACCGCCCACGAGTAGTGCGACGGCGGACAATGCGAGACCGACGGAAAAAATTGCACTGAACAACTGATCGAACGTTTCCATCAACCGGTCCTGCTCGACCAAATAGAAATTATTACGCATGCCGGGCTTGAGTCCTCGACGCGCGCGCGTGGCCGCGAGCACCTCGTCCATTACCTCACTCTGCACCGCGTCGGAGCGCGGACGCACCAGTAACGTAAGGCTATTTCGATAGGCGTCGAGATGGCGGATTGCGCTCTGCAGGGGAAGAATTGCGCGAGGCGTATCAGGGCCTTTGCCTTGCAACGATTTCAGAAAGCCCGCTTTCGGATGGTAAATTCCAATCACGGTGAACTGTCGGCCGTCGATGGTGATCGGTTTGCCAATTGGTTCTGATGTACCGAAGAGCTGCGTTTTGAGTGTGTCGTTGACGAGGACAACGGGCTGCCCCGCGTCATGCTCGCTCTTCGTAAAATTGCGTCCTGGGAAAATGTCTGCGGCATCGACTTCGGGCCATTCGCTGCTGTAGCCATCGTATCCAACCGATGCGACGCGATTGTTTTTGTACGAGAAGTTGCTGCTCCCGCCGATAGTACCGATGACGTTCTCGATGCCCGGCAGCCGCTTGATCATTTCCCACTCGGAAAACGAAATGGGCGGATTGCGCAGATCGGGGCACTTCTCGTCGGTGCCGTCGCAGGAATTGATACCCGCACTGCGACGTTGCACGATGAACGTGGTGGCGCCAATGGCCTGCAAATCCTGTTGAAATGAGGCGCGAATACCGTTGACCACCGCTCCCATCGCCACCACAACAAACACGCCGATTGCCACACCCGCGATTGTCAGTGCCGCACGAACTTTATTGGAGCGAATCGCTTCGAGCGCCATACCAACGCCTTCAAAAATCAGCAGAAACCTGTTCATCTCGCTATTCCTGCCGCAAAGCGGTGATTGGATCGAGCTTTGAAGCGCGGCTTGCGGGATACAACCCAGCGGCAATGCCGACGCCTGCTCCAGTCACAAGCGCGGCAGCGATGGACCACGGTGCCACGGCGGCCGGCAGCGGGGTGAGTGCCGCAATGATCTCCGCCAACGCAATGCCAAGCCCGATGCCAATGGCGGCGCCCAACGTACTCAGCGTTGCGGCTTCAACGAGAAACTGCGACATGATGTCGCTACGCTTCGCGCCGAGGGCTTTGCGAATACCGATTTCTCGCGTGCGTTCGGCGACAGCGACGAGCATGATGTTCATGATCACCATTGCGCCAACCACAAGGCTGATCGCTGGCAATGCAGTACCAAACAACACCAGACGTCCTTTCAACTCATTGATGAATCCGAACGCCGCATCTTGCGTGACTAAACCGAAATCATCCGGCGCTCCAGCGCGAAGTCCCCGAATAGAACGCATTGCGCCACGCGCCAGCTCGACGCCATCCGTTATCTCTGGCTGCGTTTTTGCCTGCACAATGAGTGAACCCAAATCGCCGCGTGGACGAATGATGCGTCCCATCGGTGAGGTGCGCGGAGCAACAGCCAGCCGATCAAGCGAAAACCCAAATACCGAGCCTTGCTTTTCAACCACGCCAATGACGGTAAATGGAATACCAGCGACACGAAGTTGTCGTCCCTCGGCTTTGAGGCCTGGGAAAAAATGCTCCGCCACTTCAACACCAATGACCATGACGGCCGACCCTGCACGCACTTCCTGATCAGTAAATGCGCGACCTTGCTCAATCTTCAGTTTCTTGATTGCGAAATATTCCGCATCAGTCGCCACCGCCTGCACCTGACGTGGACGAGCGCCGGGAGCCGTGGCGTACGTGAAGTTTTCGCTTGCGACAGCCGACGTCATCGTTGGCGGCAGAACCGCGCGAATGGCGTCAACATCAGTCATGCGAATGAGCGGGCGCCGCAATACAGAGCGAGAGTCAAGACCGCGATTGCCGCCGGGACCAATGTTATCGTACCGGCGCAGCGT
>JAYTTR010000487.1:0-4183 GCA_043744935.1 Gemmatimonadaceae bacterium | reverse complement strand
GCGCTTCGAATTCGTCGGCGATTTTTCGCGCCAGCGATGCAGCAGCCACATTGATTTCATACGACAATTCTTCCATGCCGTAATCAGCCATGGAAATCGCATTCGCGTTGAACGTGTTCGTTTCGAGAATGTCCGCGCCGGCGGCTAAGTACTCGGCGTGAATGCCCCCAACAATTTCCGGTTGGGTGATGGCCAGCAAATCGTTGTTGCCCTTGAGGTCAGACGGCCAATCGGCGAACCGCGTTCCACGATATTCGGCCTCACCCAGCTTGTACGTTTGCAGCATCGTACCCATCGCGCCGTCGATGAGCAGAATTCGCTCGCGAAGCAACGGCTCGAATTGCGCCAGGCGGGAGGCGCGGTTAGCAGGCTTTGACATATCTTGAAGATACCTATGACACGAGTTCCCGAGCACCCGATGGGCCAAGTTCAGGACGAGGGAACCCACCCTCGAGCCACGCAGTTGGCCCGACTTCTGGATCCGGCCGAGGTGGTCGTGTTCGACGGCGCGATGGGAACCGTGCTCTATTCGCGCGGCGTGTTCATCAACCAATGCTACGACGAGCTGGTACTGCGCTCGCCGGACCTGATTCGTGAAATCCATTTGGCGTACGTGAAGGCTGGTGCTGAAGTGCTCGAAACAAATACGTTTGGGGCGAATCGGCTCAAGCTCACGCAGTATGGGCTCGACGCGCAGGTCTCGGCCATCAACAAGCGGGCAGCTGAGCTCGCGCGTGAAGCGGCGGGCGAGTATCGACTCGTTGCGGGCGCTGTCGGACCGCTCGGCGTGCGACTTGAGCCTTATGGTGCGACCAGTCGTGAAGAGGCGCGTGAAATCTTCGCCGAGCAAATGGCGGCGCTCAAGGCCGGTGGTGCGGATTGCTTCTTATTGGAGACATTCGCCGACCTTGAAGAGCTTGAGCAGGCCATACTTGCTGCACGCGCGACAGATCCGAGCATGCCGGTTATCGCGCAAGCCACCATTGGACCCGAGTTGCGGACTGCGTATGGTGCAAGTCCCGAGGATATCGCGAGAGCGCTTGATCGTTGGGGCGTGGACGTCATTGGCCTGAACTGTTCGGTCGGTCCACAAACCATTCTGGAAGCGATTGAGCGCATGGCCGTTGTGACGCGCAAGAAGTTATCTGCACAGCCCAACGCCGGCATGCCGCGTGAGGTTGGTGGACGTTCGATGTACATGGCCAGTCCCGAATACATGGCCACGTATGCACGTCATTTGGTGCAAGCCGGGGCGAAGATCGTTGGTGGATGCTGCGGCACCACGCCTGAGCACGTCAAGGCGATGGTGGAAGGGGTGCGACCACTCGCACCGCGCACACGCATTGTGGTTGGTGAGGATCGCGCCGAGCGAGAGGCGAGTGAGGCTGCGGTTGCGCGGACGCCGGTGCCGTTTGCCGAACGTTCTCGATTCGCCGCGAAACTTGCCGCGGGGACGTTTGTCACGTCCGTCGAAATTGTGCCGCCGCGCGGTGTGGATACGGCCAAGCTCGCGCTTGATGCGTCGGCGCTGCATGCGGCCGGTGTTGATGCGATCAATGTGCCCGATGGACCTCGCGCGCAGAGTCGTATGGGTGCGATTGCGACGAGTTTGATTATCGAACGAAGCGGTATTGAAGCGGTGACCCATTATTGCTGTCGCGATCGCAACTTGTTGGGGATGCTCAGCGATCTGCTTGGCGCTTCGGCCTTGGGTTTGCGAAACATGTTGCTAATTACCGGCGATCCGCCAAAGATGGGGCCGTATCCGGACGCAACCGCGGTGTTTGATATCGACGCGATTGGTCTGACAAATCTTGTTCGCAATCTCAATCGCGGGCTTGATCCGGGCGGTAATCCGATCGGTGAACCAACGCGATTTACGATTGGCGTTGGTGTGAACCCAGCGGCGATCGATCCCGCGCATGAGCTCAAGCGGTTTCATTGGAAAGTGGAAGCGGGTGCTGAGTATGCGATTACACAGCCGGTGTTCGATCCAGCGCAGTTAGAGCGGTTTATCGGGACGCTTGACGGTGCGCGGATACCGATCGTTGCCGGTATCTGGCCGTTAGTGTCGGCGAGAAACGCCGAGTTTTTGGCGAATGAGGTGCCGGGGGTAACCGTGCCCAAGGAAGTGCTGGACCGCATGCGCAAGGCGAGCGAGAAGAGCAAAGAGCATGCATTGGCTGAGGGGATTGCCATCGCGCGCGAAGCGTTGGCACGGGTGCGTGATGTGGTGCAAGGCGTTCAGGTCAGCGCGCCGTTTGGGCGGATTGAACTGGCGTTGGAAGTGTTTGGGGGCGCGACGCTCTGACGCACCATATGCTTCAGTCGTCATAACGAACATGTGTGGAACCGTCAGGACTATTTGTTTTCGAGGTGTCGTTGATGCGACGTGCGTATCGAATTACCGGCGTCGTATAGCGCACCGCTTGTTGGAAGCGCGCACCAATGTTTCAACTTACTTGGGTTTCTGCCATACTCCCCAACGAGCGCGGAGTCCGTTGTCCACCGCTCGCAGCGTGGCAATCTGGAGTGCAATTACCCATCGCATGGAGTGCACAACAATTCGTCGTAACGCGGGTACAGTCGCCACCACCGCTGCGACGGCGGCCATCGGCCAAAGCGTTGCAGCGGGATAATGAAACGCTGACAGCACCAATAAAATCACGCCGGACGCTGCGAAGATGCCAAGCAAGAATGGCGTTGCCAGACGTGCCAACTTGTGCATGATGAATTGCAACCGCACAGGATTTGCTGACGTGAGCAGCGTTGGCAGTAGGTGTAACAGCTGCATCACGCCGGTTAGCGTGCGAGTTTTCCGGGTGCTCTCTGCGTCGACATCGAAGGAGCGGACGTCCACCGCGCGGGCGGCGTAGGTAAAGGCGACGCGATGACCCGCCAGAACGATCGACATTGGTACGTAGACATCGTCCAGCAATGTCCCGACGGGTATCTCGCGCCACAGCGCTCTCCGCACTGCATACACGGCTCCGGTAACGCCGATTGTCGAGTGTAATTTCGACTCGTTGTACCGCAGCCATTTCTCCATACGCCAGTATGCGTGCAAGGGGGAAATAGTACGGGAATCGCCGCCCAATGTTAGTGCTCCGGACACGGCGCCAACTTGATCATCGTCAAGACAACTCACAAGCTCCGGGATGGTGCGTGCATCGAAGTTTTGGGAGGTATCCGCAAACACAATGATGTCGCCGGTGGCACATCGAACTCCCGTATTCAGCGTACACGCCTTTCCTCCAGGAGTGTCTCCTACAATAACAACGGCACGCTTGTCCAAGTGTGAAAGCGATTCCGGTGTCGCACTCGCGCCGTTCGCGTCGAGTGCGATGATGACGTTGAGCAACGATGACGGATATTCGGTTTCAAAAAGATTGTTTACTCTTCTTTCTATAAGCGCTGCGTCGTCTCGCGTTGCGATCACCACGCTGACGCGCCTCCGTTCTGCTCGTGCAGAGTAGGGACGAACCGGCCGCGATAGCACTTGCACAAATAGCCAGACAAGTACGGGGTAGCCGAACCAGATGAACGTGGCTAGCGCTAACGAAGTCCCGGCGACGGCGAGTAGAATTCTCACGACGTGAACTTACTACTTACTACGTAGAACGCGTAATTATTCGCGCGACTCATCGATTCAGGAGATCGTATGCCGTTGATTGGAGGAACGTTGGGTTACCGGCTCTTGAAGCGTCTCGCGCCTGGCGGCATCGGGCAGTCTCGAATGGATGGATCGGCCTACGCGAACCAGAGTAAAATCGAGATGTTACTTGGCGCACCAGTGCTCGACGCGCTCAAAGGCAAAGTGGTAGTCGATTTCGGCTGCGGCACCGGCGAAGACGCGATCGCGCTTGCCAAGCGAGGAGCAACGAAGGTGATTGGAATTGATATCCAGCAATCGTTCCTCGACATCGCTACTGCAGACGCGAAGACGGAGGGCGTTGACGACATTGTCACTTTCGCGACGGCGCTGGCGAGCAAAGTAGACGCAGTCGTCTCGATCGACGCCTTTGAACATTTCGACGATCCAGCGGAGATTTTGCGGCTCGTGGCGAAGTTGATGCGACCGGACGGTCGCTTCTACATAAGTTTTGGACCAACCTGGTATCATCCGCTTGGCGGCCATCTTTTTTCGATATTTCCTTGGGCGCATTTGATATTTTCAGAGTGG
>JAYTTR010000486.1:0-16423 GCA_043744935.1 Gemmatimonadaceae bacterium | reverse complement strand
TACAAGGGTTGCTATGCTGTTTCGTGTCCTGTCAGACGAAACGCGTCGTGGCATTCTGGGCATGCTGCGAAGAGGTGCACAGTGCCTTTGCGATTTGCAAAGCACATTGATGCTGCACAGTCCCGGCTGTCGTATCATCTCAAAGCGTTAAAGGCGGCGGGGTTGTTGATCGCTCGACAAGACGAAGACCGCTTAAGCCGTAAATCACTCAACATTGCGGGGACGTGCTGCGGTGGATACGAGCTTTTTTTGCCTTAACGGATCAACTTTTTTTGATAGGAGATATGATGAGCAACGGGCGCTTTGTGGCTGCATTTGTCCGCGCGAAAGAACCCACTTAAAAGGAAAGTTTATGCGTTATGCGCTCATTTCTGATATTCACGCGAATGTGCATGCACTCGATGCAGTGCTTGCGGACATCGACCGGCGGTCCGGCGTCGGGGCAATTTATCATCTCGGGGATTTAGTCGGCTATTCCGCATTTCCAAACGAAGTCGTAAACCGGCTTCAGGCACGCGCGATTGCTGGCGTCGCTGGCAATTATGATTCCACGGTCGGCACTGATTACAAGCATTGCGGATGCAAGGTTGAAAACCCGGATCAAGAAGCGCTAGCGCACATCAGTTACGAATTCACAAAAAAATCTGTGACTCCTGAAACGAAAACGTTTCTGGCAACGTTGCCTTTTTCGCTCGATTTGCGGCCGCTTGGTGGACATCAGCGCGGGCCGCGCCTCGTGTTGGTGCATGGCACGCCGACGCTGAACACGCTGTACTGGACCGCAGATCGTAGCGACGAATTCTGCCTGACCATGGCAAAGAGTGTTGCTCTAAAGGCGGGTGATGTGATCGCGTGCGGTCATACGCACAAACCCTGGCACCGTGAAGTTGAAGGCATTCATTTTTTGAATACGGGTAGTGTTGGACGGCCCAAAGATCACGATCCACGCGCAGGCTATGTGCTAATAGATTTTGACACGGGAAACCCGCACATCGAATTTGTACGCGTGTCGTATGATGTCGAAGCCGCTGTAGCCGGTCTGCAGGCTGCGCAATTACCACATGATTTCAGCGAATTTTTGCGCGCTGGTGGTCTACCTGCGCCTGCTGCTGTGTAATTGCAACATGGCGCCTAATGAATCCCCTGCACCGCGTGGTACGCTCGATCTCCGGTGTTACCTGGCGGAGGCGTTGGGTACAGGCATTCTGGTTTTAGTTGGTCCGGGTGCCGCAATGGTCGCAGCGACAACCCATGCCTTCACGCATAGTGGTGTTGCGCTGGCCTTTGGGCTAGTGGTTACGCTGCTCGTTGCATCTTTCGGCACGATCAGCGGAGCGCATTTAAACCCCGCTGTGACGCTCGCGTTTTGGTCAGTAGAACGCTTTCCAGCGCGACACGTGCTGCCGTACGTCGTAGCGCAGTGCTTGGGCGCTATTCTCGCGGCGTTTGCCTTGCGGTGGTTGCTTGGGCCGGTGGTCGGACCAGGTGCAACAATTCCGACGCTTGATGTCAGTCGATCGTTTGCTGTAGAAGCAGGTTATTCGGGCATCCTGGCGCTGGTTATTTTTGCGGTTGCTACTGATGAACGCATTCCGCGCGCTGTCGTGCCGTTTGTTATTGGCGTAACGGTCTACGCTGGAGCCCTTGTGACGGGCCCGCTAACTGGCGGCAGTTTCAACCCGGCGCGGTCGCTTGGTCCTGCTGTTGCCGGGAATATCTGGCAGGCTCATTGGGTGTACTGGGCAGCGCCCATTTTGGGCATGCTGATTGCCGCCTGGGTCTATGAATTTTTACGCGGCGCAACCCCTCCGAACATGGTGCCGCGCGGAGTGGCTGTGGGCGTTGAAGGGCCGATATAAGACCCGTGAGACTGGATCCCGTTTCGCACACGCGGCGAGATACTCGCTCGGCATCAACGCGTTCGTGCAGCGCATGATGGTGGAAACGTTGCGGCGCCCCAGCATTCCCGCCCCAGCACTCCCCCTACTCCGCTTTTAATATCCCCAGCTTGAGGGCAAACCGCACATAATCCGAGCGATGCGCCAATTCCATTTTCTCACCAATGCGCTGTTTATACGTATCAACCGTTTTCGGACTGATGAACAACTGCTCGCCGATCTCCGGTGCAGAAAAACCCGACGCAACCAGACGCAATACATCGCGCTCGCGCACGGTGAGCCGCGCATAACGCTCGCGATCATCGGCTTGCGCATTTCGCGTCGTCATACCACGTGCCAACGTCCGCGCCGCACTCGGCTGCACATACGTGTCGCCGCGTGCGACGGCACGCACCGCATCGACCAAATCGCGATCGGCAACGTTTTTCATGAGATAGCCCGACGCTCCCGCCGCCAGCAACGGCAGCAGATATTCCTCCTCCGCCTGCATCGTGAGCACGAGCACGCGCGTTCGCGATGCTGCCGCGACGAGCGCCTTCGTCGCAGCAACGCCGTCCATCGTTGGCATCGACAAATCCATGATGACGATATCCGGATCGAGTGCGAGCACGAGATCAACCGCTTCGCGACCCGTGCCCGCCTCGCCAATGACCGCGATATCCTTTGCCGTGCCGAGCACGGCTTTCAGTCCAGCGCGTACAACGGCGTGATCATCGGCCAAGATCACACGGATCACCGCGGCATCAGGCATTTGCTTTCTGTACGATGAGTGCGGTCACCATCCCGAACATGCCATGCTCCGTTTCTGCGTGCGGAAGAATGTGGCAATGAAATGCCCACGTTCCAGGGTTCGTGCAGTTGATGATAACGTCCCACCGTTCGCCGGGTGCGATGTTGAGTGTATCACACTTCCACGGTGCGGGCTGTGGCCATCCATCCTTGTCGATCACCGTCATGTGCATGCCATGCAAATGCATCGGGTGAATCATCATCCCTTCGTTCATGAATCGCACACGAACTTTCTGCCCGAGCTTCGCAACAATCGGTTCCGTTGCCGGAAAACCTTTGCCGTTGAGCGTGTAGCCATGCGAGCCGTCGTTCAACACCATCACATAATCAATATCGGACTTCTCGATCTCGCGCGGTTGTTTGGGTTCGACGATAAATGCGCCGAGGAGCCCTAAGCCGACTTGTTTTGCGGCGTTCAAGTGCGAGTGATACATGTGCGACCCTGAATTGGGCACTACAAACTCATACGTATACGTTGCGCCGGGCTTGATGGGCGGCTGCGTAATGAATGGCACCCCGTCCTGATCGATTGGAATTTCCAATCCGTGGAAGTGTATCACCGTCGACTCTGGCAACTCGTTCTTCAACACCACACGCACACGATCGCCTTCGCGGACTCGAATTTGCGGACCCGGCACTTGACCGTTGTAGGCCCATGCCGTCACGCGACGACCCGGCTCGACTTCCCATTGTATTTCGCTCGCCGTGAGCTCGTACACTTTCACGCCGTTGTCGAGGCGCGGTTGCATAAGCTGATTGCCCATGCCCTCCGTTTTTGCTGGAAAGGCTTTGATGCCCTTTTCGTGCATGGCATCCATCGTATTGGCGGCGGCGATGTGATCAGCAAGGGTGAGTGGCTTCACCGGCACAACTTGCGCGGCCGACGCAACAGTTGCGGTGGGCTTTGTACAAGCGCTGAGCGTGCTTGCCGCGACGGCAGTGAATGCCGAAGCGCGGAGGAAGTCGCGTCGATTGCCAGTGCGCAGAAGCGTGTCGGTTGCAGAAGTGCTATCGGACATAGTGATCTGGATCCGGTAAGAGTCGTGATGCACAAATGACTTGCACCACGGAACCTATGGCTACCGATCTACTGGGTCAGTCGGGCGGACTGCGGAACGTTCGTCAGGGAAACCCTGAGTACGGCATGCATGAATGTCTCATTTTTGCGCGAGAAGATGGATATTTCGCAATGCCCCCGCAATTCGAATCAGTGCCCCTCTCCGACGCCATGCTGGCCGGAATGGTGGCGATTTCAGCAGACGCGATTATCGCCGTCAATAGCGCCCAACGTATCGTGTTCTATAACGCAGGCGCCGAGCATATTTTCGGCTATGCAGCCGCCGAGGCACTCGGTAAACCGCTTGCCGATTTGTTGCCGTCGCGTTTTCGTGCGATGCATGAGGTGCACGTCGAACAGTTTGGTGTCGCGCACGAACCAGCGCGTCGCATGGGTGAGCGTCAGAAAATTTGGGGCCTGCGTCGCAACGGCGAAGAATTTCCGGCTGAGGCATCGATCGCGCGTGTTGCCGTGGAGGACCGCGTGATTTACACGGTGGTGCTGCGAGACATTTCCGCGCGACAGCGCATCGAACAGGATTTACGCAACGCCATTGAATCGCGCGACCAGATGTCGAGTATCGTCTCACACGATCTACGAAATCCGGTACAGGCGGTAAAAATGTTGTCGAGCGCAATTCTGCAGCACACGGGCGATGATCGTGTCTCGTTTGTCGTGGCCGAGCAAGTGGCCGTCATACGTCGCGCGGCTGAGCAAATCGATGCACTGATTGAAGATTTGGCCGACGTCACGCGCATCGAATCAGGACAATTGCGTGTGCGCGTGGTACCGACTGATCCGATTGCCCTTGTCGAGCTCGCATGCGAGACCTTGTATCCGCTTGCGGCGGCCAAGCAGCAGGATTTACGCGTCGACTTTGCGGAATCGCTGCCCGATGTGTTGGCGGATCCAGATCGCGTCATACAACTATTGTCGAACGTGATTGGCAACGCGATCAAGTTTACGCCAGCACGCGGAACCATTTGGGTCACGGCGCAAGTGCAGTTAGCGGTGGAGCGCAGTGAAGCGGGCGCGTTCTTGCTGTTTGTTGTTCGCGACTCTGGCCCCGGCATTCCCGCCGCGCATCTCACACACATCTTCAATCGCTATTGGCAGTCGGCGCAAGCGGTTCGGCCAGGGTCTGGGTTGGGATTGACGATTGCCAAGGGCATCGTCGAGGCGCACGGCGGTTGGATTGCGGCCGAGAGTGTTGAGGGACATGGGACGACGGTGCGCTTCACGTTGCCGTGTGTTGAATAGCAAGCCGTTTCGAAATCGTGTTTGCGGCGCCACGTTTCGATCTATGAAAACTGTGAACGCCCTCCGTCATCCCACTCGGCGCATTCGCGCGACCGTCGCATTGCTCGCGTGTCTCGCCCCAATGGCCGCGCACGCGCAAGGCGCGACGACGTGGGAAGCCTATGCGATTCGTTATGCAACGGTGCCCGCATTTCGCGTATCGGGACTTATTGCCGGCGCTGACACGTCACGGCGCCTCGATCTCGCGATGAGTGTGTGGTTGCTCAAATCGTCGAGCGGACGCACGGTGTTGGTTGACGCCGGTTTTCAGCGCGCCGACCTGATTGCACGGTGGAAGCCGGTCGGATTCATGCGCCCCGATTCCGCGGTGGCGCGCGCTGGCGTGAAAGCCACGGATGTCACCGACGTTGTCATCTCGCACATTCATTGGGATCACTTCGATGGTGCCGGCTTGTTTCCCAATGCGCGCATCTGGATTCAGCGGGACGAGGTGGACCATCACATTGACGCGGCTGGTGCCGTACGTGATCGTGCAATTGATGCGCCTGATGCGCTGTTGCTGACGACATTACGTGCGCAGGGCAGACTTGCGTATGTGGACGGGGATGCGCAGGAAATTATCCCCGGCATCACGGTGTACACGGGCGGTAAACACACGTATCAATCGCAGTATGCAGGCGTGCATACCGCGCAGGGTACAATCGTGATTGCGTCAGACAATATGTATTTGTACGAAAATCTGGAAATGCATCTGCCGATTGCGCAAACGCTCGATGCCGCGTCGAACCTCGCGGCGCAGGCGCGTATGGTCACGCTCGCAACGTCACCACGATTGATTGTGCCGGGACACGATCCGGCTGTATATCTGCGATTCGAGACCGTTGGATTGGGAGTGGTACGTATCCGGTAGATGTGTATCGCTGTGTGGATAGAGCGGATCAGCTATCGTGCGTCACACTTACAGCAACGTCCCGCGCAGTAGCGCGCTCGCTACCGTGAAGTAAATGATCAGCCCAGTGACATCCACCAACGTCGCCACAAAGGGCGCCGATGCACTGGCCGGATCAAACCCGAGACGTTTCAGCACAAACGGCAGCATTGATCCAGCCATCGAACCAAACGTCACCACGCCAATCAGCGAGAGGCCAACGGTGAGTGCGACTTGCAAATAGTGCGTCCCGTAATTGTACCAGCCCAATTGTTGCCACAATAGAATGCGCACGACGCCGACGCTGCCCAGAATGGTGCCGAGGGTGAGGCCGGAAGGAAGTTCGCGGAGGGCGACGCGCCACCAGTCTTTCGGAGCAAGTTCGCGCAGGGCGAGCGCGCGAATAATGAGTGACGTTGCTTGCGAACCAGAGTTGCCGCCCGAACTGATGATGAGCGGCACGAACAACGCGAGCACGACAGCTTTCGCAATTTCATCCTCGTAACGACCCATTGCGGTGGCGGTAAGCATTTCGCCGAGAAAGAGCGCCGTCAGCCAGCCTGCACGCTTTTTGATCATGCCCCAGAAACCGATTTCTGTGTACGGAATATCAAGCGCTTCCATGCCGCCGACCTTCTGCGCGTCTTCTGTCTGCTCGCGAACGATGGCGTCAATGACGTCGTCTACCGTCACGATGCCGATCACGTGTCCGCCTTCGTCCACTACGGGAACCGCGAGCAAGTTGTATTTGGAAATGAGTCGTGCGACGTCTTCGCGATCGGTGCGCGGCGCGACGGAAAGCGGAGTGCGCGGGGCGCCGAGACCGCCAATCAGCGCGTTTTGATCGGCGAGCATCAGCTGACGCAGTGAGACGACGTGGACGAGCTGCTGTGTTTTGGGATCGAGGATGTAAATCGCGTACACCGTTTCTTTCGCGCGACCGACCTCTCTGATGTTTTGGAGCGCTTGTTCAACGGTCCACGTGGTAGGCATCGACACAAACTCCGTTGTCATGATGCCGGCGGCTGTGTCCTTTGGATACTTGAGCAAGAGGGCGAGCGATCGTTGCGAGGTCTGATCGAGTTGCTTCAGTAGACGCGGACGATCGCGCTCCGGAAGCTCCCGGAAGAGATCTGCTTGTTGATCGGCCGACATCGCATCGATCAGTGGACCGACCGCTGCGATTGGCATTTGTTGAATTAGATCGCAGCGATGATCCGCGAGCTCCGGCTCGTCGAAGACTTCAACGGCGAGATCAAAGGGCAGTGCGGCCATGACCTTTGCGCCCGCTTCCGGCGGGAGATGGCGTAATGCATCCGCGATGTCGGCGGCACGCATGCCCGCGAGCATCTCGGCGAGTTCGGCTGGATCGCCGTGCAGCAGGTACAGGAGTTCTGGTATGAGCGTCGACGTCATTTGAGGTAACTCCGGACAAGGTCTACCAACTGTTCAGTTGCCTCTGCCTGCTCCGACTCTGGATCGATATCGGGATCGACGACATGGAAGCGAATGTGATCTTCGAGGATTTCGGCCATAAGGCCGTTGATTGCGCCGCGACATGCGGCGAGTTGCTGCAGCACTTTACCGCAATCGCTGTCCTCGACAAGGGCGTTTTCGATGCCCGTAATCTGCCCGCGAATGCGGCGCACACGATTCATCAGTTTGGTGCGTTCACGGACCGTGTGTACCATGCGAACTCCGGGAGAGCAGGCTCCGAGAAAGTTGACATACTATGGGGGAGTACTGTACGCTCTACACATGACTACCAACAGTACACCGCCGCAATTGGCGGGACCTCCACCCGCGGATCATCACACGCACGATCATGCGCATGGGCACGTTCATCATCACGCGCCAGCGCAGTTCGATCGCGCGTTCGCATTGGGAATTGGCCTCAATAGCGCATTCGTCATTGGCGAAATTGTGTTTGGTCTACGCGCGCATTCACTCGCGCTCCTTTCAGATGCCGGTCACAACTTGGGCGACGTCCTCGGTCTCGGGTTGGCATGGGGCGCCAGCATGCTCGCGCGCCGCGCGGCGACGGTTCGCCGCACGTACGGGTTACGTCGTCTCACCGTGCTCGCGGCGTTGGCCAATGCGCTCTTTTTATTGGTCGCCGTTGGCGGCGTGGCGTGGGAAGCGATACATCGGCTGTTCGCGCCGCAACCTGTCGCATCAACCACCATCATCATCGTTGCGCTGATAGGCATCGTCATCAATACCGGGACTGCGTTTGGCTTCATGGCCGGTCGTCACGACGATCTGAATGTGCGCGGCGCGTATCTCCACATGCTCGGCGATGCCGCCGCGTCGGCCGGAGTGGTTGTTGCCGGTATTGTGATCGCACTTACTGGGTGGCTGTGGCTCGATCCGGCCGTGAGCCTCGTGCTCATTGCATTGATCGGCCTTGGCTCATGGAGTCTGTTGCGCGACGCGTTCAACCTTGCCCTTGATGCAGTGCCGTCACAGATCGATCCCGTCGCCGTCGAACGGTTTCTCGGCGCGCTGCCCGACGTGCGCGAAGTACATGATCTACACATTTGGGGATTGAGTACCACGCACGTCGCGCTTACCGCGCATTTAGTGCGACCGCACGTTGGCGACGAGGACACGTTCCTTGCCCATGCGTGCAGGGAATTGCGACATCGCTTTGGCATCGAACACGCGACGCTGCAGTTAGAGCGGGGGACGGAAGCGCATGCGTGTCTCCTTGGTACAACGGTGTCGTGATGCGGACGACGTTCGCAGTGTCACGCATGGCTATACTTCGGAACGATGGACATGTGCTTTAACCGTATTTTCATCATCTAGCTCTCTATTCGCGTGAAGCCAGCACTGGTCGTTTTCGCGCTCGTGTGCCTCAGCGCCTGCAATCCCGCCGTCACGACGCCGGAAGTGGTGCTTGCTACGTTGAAAAGTGGAAACGCACAAACGGCAACGGTTGCGACGTCGCTGGCGTCTCCGCTCGTGGTGCATTTGGCGACCGCCAGTGGCCTGTCGGTGGGCGGCGGTATCGTCACGTGGGTCATTTCAGGTGGCGGCGGATCGCTCAGCGCGCCAACGGCCATCTCCGATTCGCTTGGCAACGCGCAGGTCACGTATACCGCGGGCACCGTGGCGGGGAACGTCACCATCAACGCGGGCTACAGCACGACCTCCGACATCGCGTTCACTGCGACGGTTGTGAGCAGCGCACCAGCCACGATCGGAATTGTGAGCGGCGACTTGCAAAACGGTCCGATCAACACCACGCTCCCCTTACCGCTCGTGGTGCAAGTGAATGACCGGTACGGCAACCCAAGTGTTGGTGCGCCAATTGTGTGGTCTATTGTTGGCGGTGGCACGCTCAGCGCGACAAACACCGCAACCGATGCGAAGGGTCGGGCGCAGGTGACGGTCGTAACCGGACCGGCGAGTGGTGCGGCCGCGATCAGGGCTTCATCGGCGAACATTGGAACCGCCAATTTTTCGGCGATCATTACGAATTAAATGCAGGAGGCGCGGAGTATGGTCTCCGCGCCTCGCTGCTTGTCCTTCGTCAGCGCTGCGCGTTTATGGACAAACCAACTGACCGCGCGGCAGTGCGCGAGTACACGATTTCGCCACACCGTTTTCAGTGACAACAATTGCTGCGGTGGCCGAACCGTTGTACGTCACGACTTCGCGCCGAGACACGGTAATAGGTATGGCGCCTGCGTATGTCATCGTCACTTTCATCTCACGAATGACGGTGCCCGCAGTCGGATAGGGCATAGTGGTGGTCGTCGTCACCACTGGCACGACAAGATTCGTCGTGGTATCCCCGACCACCCGGCTCGACGTGAAGTTGCCGCGGCTTGATTTGCCAGTGGTGGCTTCGGTGCCGGCCGATGCACCATTTACGGTGCGCGCGACACTGCCTATCGCGAGTCCGGTCGTTGTTCGCGTGCTGTTGCTTGCAACAGCCGTTACTGCCGAAAGTATAGTGGTCGTGTCGCCGAGTAGTCTTCCGCCGGGTCCGCGTCCGTTCCCCCATCCGCGATGACCATCGGGTCCGCGTCCACCTGATGTTGTATCATACATCACCGTGCCGACAACTTTGGATTGAATGTTGACGGTGTTTGTTGTGACCGAATCAAATGCTTGTTGTACGGCACCGGCGAACGTCGCATAGGACGCCGAGCGTGTGATTGTGAGTCCGTTGTGCGTTTCGGCGGGGCATTCGACACGGCCAGTCGTCGCGTTGAAAATCCCGCTGCAACGAACGCCACCGCCAAATGGTCCATCGTGACCGAAGCCACCGCGACCGAACGCCATGCCACCGTTGAATTCGTCGCCCATGCCACCGCCCATCATCGTACCGCGTCCAAACCCTGCGTCTCGACCGCCGCCGAGAAAGAATGCGGCCTCGTTGAATCCGACGGACGTTGTGCCGACGTAACTACTCGACAAGTCGCCGTAACCGGCCGGTGTCGAGTTGAGTGCGGCAGCCAGTGCGGCGGTGGTTGCCGCTTCCAGGGATGCCTCGGTCGGACGGTCGGCGCACGCGGCGCCGAAGACAGTCGCCGAACTCAGAAGTACGCCCATCCATCTACGCGTTATCATCGGGTCTCTCCGGAAGTAGCGGTGGGGCGACGCGAGGAGTCGCGTCGTTCCCGATCCATCGTCGCGCTGTATTGGGAGTGACACGCGAGGGTGGGAACACCCTAGATAGGGATTAGGGGAGAGCGACCAGGGGTGAGGGAGGTGAGTGCTCGGCGAACGGCAGGCGCCACCTCAGTGCCGTAGATCTCAATGGCGCGCATGACTTGCGTATGCGGCATGGTGCCGACGGTGAGTTGCAGCAAAAATCGGTCATGGTGAAACAGTTCGTGTTCATACAAGATTTTGTCGATGACTGCTTGGGCATCTCCAACAAGCAGGGCACCGTGTGGTGAGCGCATTGCGTCGAATTGCGGGCGCGACATCGGTGGCCAGCCGCGCTCGCGTCCAATGCGACTCATCGTGTTTGCGAACGATGGATACCATTCATCGGCGGCACGTTGCGTAGTGTCCGCGAGAAAGCCGTGCGAATTAATGCTTACCGGCATTTTGGAAAGATCATGCCCTGCGCGCTGCGCAGATTCGCGGTACAAATTTACGAGCGGTACGAAGCGATCAGGCGAGCCACCTATAATTGCAATGGCCAACGGCAGCCCTAACTCGGCCGCACGGATTACTGACGCGGGCGTGCCGCCAACGGCAATCCACACGGGCAACGGAGATTGTACCGGGCGCGGATAGACCCCCACGTTGTTCAGCGGTGCGCGATGTGTGCCGGTCCATTGCACACGTTCATTGTCGCGAAGTTTGAGCAACAAGTCGAGCTTCTCGCTGAACAACGAATCGTAGTCATCCAAATCATAGCCGAACAACGGGAATGACTCGATGAACGAGCCGCGACCGGCCATGATTTCGGCGCGTCCACCCGACAGCAAATCGAGAGTGGCAAATTCCTGAAACACGCGCACGGGATCGTCTGAACTGAGAACCGTCACAGCGCTTGTGAGGCGAATGCGTTTCGTGCGTGCGGCGGCGGCCGCTAATACCACAGCCGGTGTCGACACAGCAAAGTCGATCCGATGATGTTCGCCAATGCCGAACACATCAAGTCCCACTTGGTCCGCGAGCTCGACTTCCTCCAAGAGATCGAAGAGACGTTGTTGCGACGAAGTGCGGAGGCCCGTTGCGGGATCCGCAGTGGTTTCGGCAAACGTGTAGAGTCCGAGTTGCATGCGCGCAATTTACGGTAGGTGCGCGCATTCGACGACACCTAAAACCCCCACCCCAGCGACACGCGAAGTTGCCGCGGCTCGATGGGATGGAAGTGAATGTCGTCCACACCGCCCGCCGGCTCTCCGCGCAATCGTGATGCATAGTAGTACTGAATGTCCGAAGCGCGCGCATTGAGAAGAATGAGCGCAGTAGTCTGAACGCGAATGCCGTTGTGCAATTGGTAGCCAGCGTCCGCACTGAGCAGCGACGTCGCCGTCGATCGAACGCTGTTGTCTTCAATGAGCGCGTACGAGCCAAACCGACGCACGCGGGCCGACGCAAACAGACCGTCGCGAACCGGACTCCATGCGATACCACCAGCAAAAACACTTTCTAGCGCACCGGGTACGTGCGTCTGTCCAACCTCCACGCCGCTGAAACGCGCATGCGCGAACGACACGTCCGCATCAAGTGACAGCCTTGGAATTGGCCGATAGAAGTTGGCCAACGTGACACCCTGTCGCTTGCTCGCCGACGACGGTTCGGTCGTGCCACCGTCTCCGGTAAAGAGCAACTCGCTATCCAGGTTGAGCGCCCACAGTGTCACGGTGGTACGCAATCCGTTCACTGGCGTTGTACGGACACCGATTTCCGCGCCGCGCGAGCGGACAAGTGGATTGACACGAGACGCCGCATCTCCCGTTGCGGGATCGACGGTGATCGTGGTTCCCCTTGCGTCATTGCTATGAAAGCCATAACCGCCGCTCACATACAATTCTGTTGTCGCACTTGGCGTAAAAATGAACGAAGCTTTCGGACTGACGATGCCCGCATTGCGATGCCCCGAGTTTTCGGCGAGATCGCTTGCAACGCCAAAGGCATAAATATCCGCGCGCGCACCCAGCACGCTCCGGAACCTCGACGTCCACTTCGACTCGGCCTCGACGTAAACACCCGTGCCGGTTTCACGCACATCGTCCTGCCGCACGGACTTTGTGCGAACACGTCGCACCGTGTTGTAGAGACCAATGCCATTGATGATGTCCGTACGACTTTGTACGCCGATGGTAACTGTATTCACTACGTCGAATGCTGTCACCTGCTGTATGTGCTTCGCGCTGCCGCCCAACACTATGCGTTGATCGTGCTGGGAGAATTGATCGCCGCCCGCCGCATCGTTGAGAAAGTACGTGAAATTCGACGCGAGATCGAGATCGGAGTAGATGCCGTACACTTGCACTTCCTGCAGCGCGCGACCCGCGACACGACGCATCGAGCCGGAGAGACTATACCGTTGTGAATTCCCTCCATCCGTAGAATCGATTTGCCCAAATCGCGAGATGAGGCCACGCTCCACGGCGCGCAATGGGATTTGATCGTTGCTATTCCATCGGTTCTTGTATGCGAGTCCGAGCAACGACCACTGCGTGGCGTTGTGCGAATACGTATATCGTGCCATGCCACTCAGCTTGCGAATTTTCTCGGCGCGCAACCACGGCCCGTCGTATGTGCGCGCTTCCCCGCCAATCAAGAAATCACCGCCCGCAAGTCGCAACGACGTACCGCCAGCGAGTCGAGCCAAGCCATTTGCTCCAGACGCTGCTGTTATAAAAGGACGATCAAGTTTGCGTAACAGATGAAACTCTGCGCCGCCGGCGCTACCGAAATCACCTAGCTCAGCATGATATACGCCCAACTTGTAGTCGAGATAATCGACTAGTTCTGGTACGAGGAAATTCAGATCGGTATAACCCTGCCCGTGCGCGTGGGTTGGCAAATTGATTGGCATACCGTCAACACGGGTTTGAAAATCCGTACCGTGATCGAGATTGAATCCGCGGACGAAATATTGGTTGGCCTTCCCTTCGCCCGAATGCTGCGTGACAATCACGCCTGGAATCGCTTCGAGCATCTCGCCTTCCCGGGTAATCGGGCGCAGCCGCAAATCCACCGCGCCGATACGACCCTCGGATGCCGAGCTCGCAATACCAATCAGGTTGTCAATCCGACCGCGCACTTTGACGGTTTCCAGTGCTTGCGAACGTGCGCTATCCTGCGCCAGCTTTTTGACGAGCGTGTCCTGCGCATGCAATCGCGCGGCGCTGATGACGCTGCCAACGAGCAGTCCGAGGGCGGCGCGACGGGCGTTGTGCATGGGCGAGTGCATTGGAAGCAAGGCAAAGCGTGAGTTGGGACAGCGGCTGTCGGCTGAGCTACGCTTGGCGCCAGCGTATGGATTGCCGCAACTGAGCGCCCGCTACCATGCGGAGGGGCGAACTTCGTGCCAGTGCGCATAGATTGTGGTATGAACCGTTTGGGGCCGTTTTTGATCACCGAGTCGATACAGGGCGTACCGTCGGATCCGTCTGCGCCGTATCGGGGGAGTGGCGCGGCCAAGGAGCTCGTGCTGATTCCAATTTTTGTCGGCTTTTACATTATGCCGACACTGTTGGCGTGGCTGCGTCGACATCCGCGGCGGTGGAAGATCACGTGGATCAATTTGTTGTTGGGGTGGACCGCCGTCGGATGGGTGGTCGCAATGGTCATGAACTTCGCGTTTACAGAAGCGACAGACGTAAGGGATTGATGATGGAAAAATTATCGTCGCGATGGATGCGGCTTCCGTTGCTGGTGCGCCTGCTTGTCGTCGCAGTTTTCATTGGCGGCGAAGTGTTTCTGATTGCCAATTACACGATGGGCGGCTCCGATTCCGCGCCCACGTATTCGGCAACGCAGTCACAACTTCGTGGCACTGGGATCGAACTTTTCCCGCCAACAGGCGGCTACCGCAGTGTTCGCGCCGTCATTGTATTTTTCGGCAATGATCGAGGCTTTACGCGAGCGCATCGGCAACTGTCGGCGGGGCTCGCGTCCGACGGCTACGCCGTTGTTGGGGTCACGCTTGCCCCCTTGTTGGCAGGCATTCCCGACGATGCCGCGACACGCGCGCGACTCATGCAAGCGCGCGTCGATTCTCTGATCAGTGGCGCCTACGCAGAATTCAGTGCGTGGCCAGACAAGCAGGTGCGAAATACTCACCTACCACTTGTATTGATGGGGCAATCACTGGGCGCCGAGATCGCGATTTGGTCGGCGAGTAACAGCGCGAGCAGTGCATTGCGCGGGGTTGTCGCACTGTCCCCTGCGCCTCGTACAGCACTTCGTCTCTTCGCGCTGAATATCGATGGCACCCCGGTGCCGAACGTGTCGGATAGTGTCGCGGTCAGCGATCTTGTGCACACTGCGAGCGCGCGTCCAAACGACCTCCGCATCGCCATCGTGCGCGGTTCTCATGACCGCCTGCGTTCCGCCGACGCAGGGCTCGTGGCCGCAGGCGGTGCGCACGCAAAAGTCTTCCGCGTCCCACTCGCTGGTCATTCACTGGCGCGGCTGGCGATAGTGGGTTTGCTCAGTCGACGCGCGCTCGATTGGGTCCTCGAACCTCGACCAGCGACCGCAAGCAGGAAAGCACCAACGACGCGCTAGCTCGTCGCCTTCGGCCGACCCACCACAATCGTCACGTTATCGCTACCGCCCGCATCCAATGCATCCTGCAGCAACGTCTCGCAGACCTGTTTCGCCGACGTCATTGTTTTCAAGCGATGTGTGATTTGTTCATCGCTGACATGCTTGGTGAGCCCGTCGCTACAGAGCAATCCAATACTGTCCCACGATTGCTCCATCATGGTCACCACTGGTAGCGCCGTCTCGCCACCAATCGCACTGGATAACACGTGTGACAGTGGTGAATGCTCCGCTTGCGTCCGCGTCATCGCACCCATTTCGACGAGATCCTGCGCCATCGTTTGATCGCGCGAAATCTGCGCGAGCACACCACCGCGCATCACGTAGCAACGGCTGTCACCGACCTGCACGAGATACGCCTTCGGCCACACGCCCAGCCACAACGTGAGAGTCGTCGCCATGTTGCTCGCCTCGATTGGCCCCTCGGCACGCTCCTTGGCGATGTCTGCGTGCACGCGCATGGCGGCTTTGGCCAACGAGCGAGACAGTGACTCGCCATCCGTCTCATCCGACGCGTAGTAACAATTTGCACTGTCCATCACGTACGTCATCACGCGTTCCACCGCGAGCCGTGCGGCTTCCTCACCCATCACGCTACTGCCTACGCCATCCGCAACGCACGCCAAAAGCGCGAGTCGTTCGGTAGACGAATCATCGGGCGTTTTCCGCAAACTGGTTTGCATGATGCGCACTTCGCGACGCAGCATCGAGATCAAGAAGTGATCTTGATTGGTCTTGCGCAAATGGCCGATGTGCGTAAGCCCGTAAATATCCAGCTCGCTATCGCGGGGCTTCCGGTCTGATGACGTTTCGACCGAGGCGGTGGCCTCGGATGTTTCTTCGTTCACGGTAAGTATCTCCAGAGTGACCGCATGAACTTTGCCTCGATTTTTCTCCGTGACAAGGCTTTTATCCATGATGACCCGCAAAGCTCTCACATTCCGTGCCGGACCATCGGCGCTTGCGGTGCTTCGCGAACGCGGACTGCGCGCCGAGGACGTCGATGTCATGCCCGGCGCATCGGGCGGCGCGAAGTGGTTGGCGCTTGCTTGGTTAGACCGATTTCTCTTTGGTGAATTTTTACAGGCCGCGCGCACACGACCACTGCATTTGATCGGCTCATCAATTGGGACGTGGCACATGGCGTGCCTGGCCCAGCGCAGTCCGCTTGATGCATTGGGGCGTGGACATCACGCGTACATTTACGCGCAGCGCTACTCAAGGAGGCCCTCC
>JAYTTR010000485.1:0-16424 GCA_043744935.1 Gemmatimonadaceae bacterium | reverse complement strand
AGCTCGGCTGGGATGGACCATAGGCACTCGTTCGACGACCGGCCATCGCGAGGTTCAGTGCAGCGAGCGTTCGGCAGCGCGAACGGTATTCTTGAGTAACATGGCAATGGTCATCGGACCAACACCGCCCGGCACCGGCGTGATTTTCGACGCCACGTGTACTGCGCTCGCAAAATGCACATCGCCGCACAACCGAGTGCCTTTCGCGCGTGTCGCATCCGGCACCTGATTCATACCCACATCAATGACCACCGCGCCCGGCTTGATCATGTCACCCGTGATCATCTCAGCGCGCCCCGCGGCGACAATCAGAATGTCGGCGCGTCGTGTGTGATGGGCCAAGTCTCGCGTACGGCTGTGACACACCGTCACCGTTGCATCCGCGTGTGACCGACCTTGCATCAGTAGCGCGGCCATCGGTTTCCCTACAATGTTGCTGCGGCCAACAATCACCGCGTCCGCACCACACGTCTCAACGCCGCTCCGCGTCAACAATTCAACAATACCGGCTGGCGTACACGAGACAAATCCATCGGTGTGACCGATGAGCAATTTCCCGACGTTGACTGGATGGAAACCGTCGACGTCTTTGTGTGGAAGAATGTGTCGAATCACGGTGTCAGGATCGATGTGCGACGGCAACGGCATTTGAACGAGGATGCCGTGCACCGCGCGATCCATGTTGAGCTGTTCGACGAGAGCGAGCAACTCCTCCTGCGAGGTGCTCGCGGGCAATCTGATCGTCGCACTGGACATGCCAACCATGCGCGATGCCTTCTCTTTTCCGCCAACGTACGTTGCACTCGCCGCATCGTCACCAACCAACACGACAGTCAGGCCGGGTACCAGGCCCCGCAGTGCGAGCGCGGCAACATCGCGCGCAACCTCAGCGCGAATCACCTCGGCGATCGCCTTCCCATCAATACGCTCAGCGAGCAAAATCTACCGCTCGACTCTCGCGAATCACCACCACCTTGATCTGCCCCGGATACTGCAGTTCCGATTCGATCCGACGCGCGATCTCTTCAGACAATGTCGTCATGCGCGCGTCGTCAACTTGCTCCGGTGTGACAACAACGCGCACTTCACGTCCTGCCTGAATCGCAAACACGCGTTCAACACCACGGTAGCTTGACGCAATCTTTTCGAGGCCTTCGAGACGCTTGACGTACGTCTCGAACGCCTCACGCCGAGCGCCCGGACGCGACCCCGAAATGGAGTCGGCCGCCTGGACCAACACCGACACTTCGCTCTCGTGCGGTACGTCGTCATGGTGTGCGGCGATGCAATTCACGACGAGTGGATTTTCGCCGTACTTCGTGGCCACCTCGACGCCGAGTTGCACGTGCGTGCCTTCATGCTCGTGCGTCAGCACCTTCCCTACGTCGTGCAGGATCGCGCCACGCTTCGCCAGTGCAACGTCGAGTCCAAGTTCCGCCGCCATCATGCCGGCCAGCCACGCAACTTCTTTTGAATGGTTCAGAATGTTCTGACCGTAACTGGTGCGCCACCGCATGCGACCGATCAGCTTGATGAGTTCGGGATGCAATCCGGCCACACCAACTTCGTACGCCGCTTGCTCACCGGTTTCAACAATCATCACTTCCACTTCCTTACGCGCCTTCGCCACAACCTCCTCAATCCGTCCCGGATGGATGCGGCCATCACTCACCAATTTCTCCAGCGCCAAGCGCGCCGTTTCGCGGCGCACCGGATCGAAGCAAGACACCACCACGGTGTCGGGCGTGTCATCGATGATGACGTCCACGCCAGTCGCGAGTTCGAACGCGCGAATGTTTCGCCCCTCGCGCCCGATAATGCGACCTTTCATCTCGTCGTTCGGCAGTGATACCGCCGAGACCGTCGTTTCCGCTGTGGTTTCCGCGGCAACACGCTGCACCGCAAGCGCCACAATTTTCTTTGCCTCACGCTCGGCATTGCGTTTGGCGCTTTCACGAATTTCTCGGAGTCGGGATGATGCATCGGCGAGCGCCGCATCTTCCATGCGACGCATGAGTTCGGCCTTCGCCGCTTCGGCCGAAAGACCGGCCAATTGTTCGAGGCGACGGCGTTCGTCTTCCACAAGGCGCGTGAGCTCGGTTTCACGGTCGGTGGACTGGACTTCGCGTTTGCCAATGTCACCCAATCGACGCTGCATTTCGATCTCACGCCCTTCGTGCGATTCGCGCGCCCGATCCAACAACCCCTCGCGTTCGAGCACACGCTTCTCCTCGCGCTCGACGTCGCCGCGTCGCTGGCGCATCTCTTGCTCGATGCCTTCGCGCAATTGCAAAATTTCTTCCTTGCCCGCAACGACGGCGCCTTTGCGCAACGTCTCTACCTCACGACGCGCCTCGTCAACCAGGCGAGCCGCCGTTTCTTCGCCCGTCGCCTTCGCTCGGCGTTGTTCGGCGACTTCTTCCTTTCGTCCCGATCGTCGTCCAACCGCGTGCCACACGACAGACGAGATCAGTCCTAGCGCGCCCGTGATGAGCGCGGCGAGGAGAGAATCTCCCATGGGGATATATGCTCCACCGCGTCGGGGCGCGGATTCGTTGTGCGTTAGGACACACCGGCGCTTTCAGAGCCTCGACACCCCGCAAACCTTGGGCGATGTGTCGGTAGCGGCACCCGCTGCGCCATACAGCGTGAACGTACGGAAATGCTTGTCACGCCGCAACCTGCACCCTGTCTTGACTCTCGTTACACCAAACGCCCGTTAGCCCGTTGTCGACTCGTCTCTCCGCTTGGCCGGCGGAAGGAGCGGACGGATATCTGTGGCCAACTGCCGAATCTCATCGGCTAGTGACGACGCCCCCGCGCGCTCCCGAAACAGGTCGTCAGTAATTTGCAGCGCCGCCAGGATTGCCGCCTTCTGCGTTTCCATAGAGACACCAGCTGCCAAGATGGCGCGAATTGTACGGTCAACATGTTCGGCTACAGCCTGTGTGTGTTCGGCGGTCGCATCGGTGCGTAAGGTGTACTCCTCTCCTACAATGCGCACACGAACCACACTCTTGCTTTCCATTACCGTTCAGTCCCGGTCGACATTTGCTGCCGGAGAAAACGCACGCGTTCGACCATTTGAGCCGTCCGATCCCGCGCGTCGGTAAGTCGCGCACGCAGGCGCGCGTTTTCCTGCATGAGCAGCAGCTCTGCGGGCGACGCATCGCCGGGCGCGGTCGCCGCAGCGATGGCGGCGCTCGCTGCATCCGCCACGCGACGTTTCGTGAGCATCGATTCAGCCGTATCGCGTGCACGCACGACCTGCTGCATGGCGTCGTTGAGCGCAATCTCGCGCGTCACGACTTCGGTCGCATCCGCAATCGCCGCATCGCGCGCCGCATTGGCCAACACAACATTCGTTCGCAAGTCGCCGAGCTGCGCGTCAAACGCGTCCGCTGCGTGTTGCAGGTCTTTGGCACGCGACTCCGCGGACAATGCACGACGACGGTAGCCGCCAAGCTGATCACTCAAGTTGCGAACGAGCGCATCGAGTTCGCGAAACGCGACAACGTCAGGACGCACGCGGACGGATTCCTAGTTCAGTGTCGAGCACTTCGAGAAGTTTCGCGCGACGACCCTCAATTTCCTTTTCGCGGAGCGTGCGCTCCGGGTGACGAAACGTCAGTCGCCACGCGAGACTGCGATGCCCCTGTGGGACGCCCACTCCGCGAAATTCATCAAACAGCACCACGCGTTCCAGGAGTTCGCCGCCAGCGCTTCGCAACGTACGTTCCACAATCGCCGCCGTCGTTCCATCGGGGACCACGAGCGCCAGATCAAACTCCGCAGCAGGGGTTCCAGGGAGTGCACGAAAACGCAGCGGTGCTACCGTGTGATTTGTCTGCGCGTTCGTCGCTATCGTGTGATGCGCGTGTGCACCGTGCGCGGCAATATCAACGGAGCTGATCACACCCAACGTGATCTCCACACCAAATGCGGCGCTCGCCCACACGGGTTGATCAAGCGTCAGACGCATGACACGACCAACCGCACCCAGCTCAACGACGTGCAGCGTCCAGACCGTATCCGCTTCGCCATCGATGAACGTCGCGCGTCGTCCCGGAAATGCTGCCGCCAGCAGACTTTCGGCGACCGCCTTTGCATCCCATACATCAAACGCCGGTGGTTGCGGTTCCGTAAAATGTGCTGGCCGGCGCGCGCCCATGACAAGTGCGGCAACTCGCGTCTCTTCACGCGGCAATCGGTCTCGCGACGCGACAAACGCATTGCCAACTTCGAAGAGTCGAACGTTGCCTTGCATGCGCGACAAATTGTACTCGGCACGACGCGCGAGCGTATCGAGCAACGACGCCCGCAAAAATGGTTCGTCATCGGCCAACGGATTTCGTACGCGCGGAGTGTCGGTATTGCCGATGCTCGTGAATGGCATCGGCCGCACTTCCGCAAGACCAAGCGACACTAACGTGTCTCGCACGCGACGTCCCATCACATGCAGCGGATGATCCGGCGTGGCACTGGCCCGAAACGGACGCAGAGCGTTCGGCAAAGCGTCAAAGCCAATAAGTCGCGCCACTTCTTCGATGAGGTCAACTTCGAGCACGAGATCGTGGCGCCACGATGGCGCCGTCACGTGTAACACATCAGTCACCTCAGCGACCGCGCAACCTAATATTTCCAACCGCGCGATAATGTCTTCTACCGGCACTGCGACACCAAGCAGTTGCGCGAGTCGGTACGGACGCAACTGAATGGTGGCAGGCGTTGGCGGGTGCTCCCCCACCATGAGCATGGTCTCGATGTGACCGCCGGCAACGTTGGCAATCATTGCCGCGCCGAACATCGCGCTCTCGCTCGCCGCACCTGCATCGATACCACGCTCATATCGATAACTCGCGTCGGTGCTAAGCCCAACGCTGCGCCGCACGCGACGTACGAATCGTGGTTCGAATACAGCAACTTCCAGCAATACGTCCGTTGTAGCGCTGGTTACTTGCGACGCTTGACCACCCATCACTCCGGCGAGCGCGACCGGACGCTCGGCATCGCAAATCACCGTGGTGCCCGCGGCGAGAGCGCGCGTGACGCCATCGAGCGTGACGATCGACTCACCGTTGCGCGTTGGACGCACGACAATGGAGCCACCAGCCAACGTTGCAAGATCGAACGCGTGCACGGGTTGACCAAGGCCATGCAATACATAGTTCGTCGCATCAACCACGTTGTTGATGCTGCGCACGCCTATGCTCTCCATCCGCTTGACCAACCACGATGGGCTTGGCGCGACCGACACGCCGCGAATGATCACCGCGATGTACAGTGGGCAACTCACGGCATCTTCAACGCGAACGCTGACGCCACTGTGTGACGCTTCGTGCGCGTCATGCTGCGAGTGCGCCGGCGCAGCGAAATCGCCAAAATCCTGCGTGGGAGTCGGTGAAAACGCAGCGCCCGTAATGGCGCGAATTTCACGCGCCACACCGCGGTGTGAGAGCAAATCTGGCCGGTTCGGCAAGACGTCCAGCTCAAGGCGCGCATCACTGGCGGCAAGCACGGCCAAGAGCGGCGTACCCGGCGCGACATCGGTTTCGAGAAGCAGAATGCCGTTGTGTTCGTCACCCAATCCGAGTTCGCGCGCCGAACAGAGCATGCCGTTGGATGTCTCGCCCCGGATTTTCCGCTTCTCGATTTTGAGCCCGCCGGGCATCACGGTGCCGCTGCGAGCAAACGGATAAGCGGCTCCCGCGACAACATTGGGTGCGCCACAGACCACATCAAGCAGCATATCACTGCCATCGTCGACCTTCGTCACCCACAAATGATCCGAATTTGGATGTCGTTGTGCCTCGACAACACGTGCCACCACAAACGCGGACAGGTCAACGCCGACGTGGTGGATACCATCCAGCGTTACGCAGTGTCGACTGAGGAGATCGCCGATTTCTTCTGCGGACAGGTCATGCGGGACAAACTGTTTCAGCCATTCGTGCGAAACAATCATCGAGCAAATTGCTCCAGAAAACGAACGTCAGAATCGTAAAGCACGCGAATGTCGTGGAGATCATACCGCGTCATTGCGATGCGGGCCGGGCCCATGCCAAACGCCCATCCGGTGAACTTCTCACTATCGAGTCCGGCCGCGTCGATCACGTTGGGATGCACCATGCCGCATCCGAGAATTTCGACCCATCGCAACCCTTTCCCGTCGCGCAAATCGACCTCGACGTCCATTTGCGCTCCTGGTTCGACGAACGGAAAATACGATGGTCCGAAACGCACACGTCGCGTCGCACCATAAAACCGCCGTGCAAATTCGGCGAGTGTCGCTTTCAGGTCGACAAACGAAATGCCCTCGTCGACCGCCAGTCCTTCGAGCTGCATGAACGCTGGGGCGTGCGTCGCGTCGAAAAAATCGCGCCGATATACCTGCCCCGGCGCGAGTACGCGCACCGGTGGCGCGTACTGCTGCAACGTGCGGACTTGCACGGGCGACGTGTGTGTGCGAAGGAGCGTATCATCGGACAAATACAACGTGTCGTGTAGCTCCATCGCCGGATGATCAGGCGGAAAGTTGAGCGCACCAAAATTATAGCGTTCCGTTTCAGCTTCTGGCCCGAGAGCAATCGTAAATCCAAGCTCGCGGAAAATTTCGCAAATTTCATCGATGACAATTGTGACCGGATGCAACGAACCTTGCCATGTGCGTCGTGCCGGCATGGTGGCATCAAACGTGGTCGTTGTCCGCGTCGCACGTTGTCGGGCAACGAAGGCGTCAAGCGCCTGCTGCATCTCCGTTTTGAGCGTATTGAATGCACCGCCTGCGGCGCGACGATCTTCTGGTGCAAGTGCACGCAATGCACCCTGCAAATCGGCGACGCGTGCATCTTTCAGCGCGTTGAGTTGACCTTTCGCGTCATCGACGCGCGTGCTTGGGTCGAAGGCGTCCAACAGAGCACGCACTTCCTGTGCGAGCGCGTCCGTTTGCGCGAGGTACTCAGAGAGTTGCACAAGGAGGGGGAAGAAGCGGAAATACGCGCGGGGCCGGCCTCACTGAGAGAAGCCGGCCCCGATTGTGATCATCATGCAACACGCGATCAGGCGGCGGACTTGTTCGCCTCGTAAGCCTTACGGGCTAACTCAGCGATTGCCGTAAACGCTTCCGGCTCACGCACGGCCAAATCGGCGAGAACTTTGCGATCCACTTCGATACCAGCGGCGTGCAGTCCGCTGATGAACACGCTGTACGACATGTCGTGCGCCCGCGCAGCGGCGTTGATACGAATAATCCAGAGACGCCGGAAATCGCGTTTCTTATTCTTGCGATCGCGATACGCATAACGCCAGCCGCGCTCGACTGTTTCTTTCGCTGCCTTCCAAAGCTTGCTCCGGCCGCCATAGGCGCCCTTCGCATGCTTCATGATTTGCTTTTTCCGCTTGAGGCGGACGACGTTGGATTTGACGCGAGGCATGGATTGAGTTCCTCAGGCCAGGATGAGACGCTTGATGCGCCTGATTTCGCCGACCGTCGTCACGATCGTCGGACGACGCAATCCGCGCTTCCGCTTAGCGTCCTTCTTGGTCAGGATATGGCTCTTGTAGGCCTTCAGGCGCCGAATCTTTCCCGTACCGGTCACGGAAAAGCGCTTCTTGGCGCCGCTGTGGGTCTTCATCTTTGGCATGACATGCTCGCGGCTGCGGTAATCCGCCTCACAATCAGGCGGCCCATCGTTAAATCACGCGCCGACTACTTCGGCGCGAGAATCATCGTCATCGACTTTCCTTCCATGGTGGGCGAGCTCTCGATCTTCGCCATATCGGCGAGCTCCACGGCGACGCGGTCAACGACCTGCTTCCCAAGCTCGGGATGCGCGATCTGTCGCCCGCGAAACATGAGCGTCACCTTCACCTTGTTTCCTTCTTCGAGAAAACGTCGCGCATGACGCGTTTTTGTCTCAAAATCGTGATCGTCAATCCCAGGACGGTACTTCACTTCCTTGAGATGAATCACGTGCTGCTTTTTCTTGGCGATGCGCGCCTGTTTTGCTGCTTCGAACTTGAACTTCCCGTAGTCCATGATGCGAACCACTGGCGGACGAGCCGTCGCCGCGACTTCGACGAGATCAAGCCCCTGCTCAACCGCCTGGGCGAGTGCTACATCGACTTCCATGATGCCGAGCTGACTGCCATCGGCCGCAATCACGCGGACGGGACTGATCCGGATTTGCCGGTTCACCCGTGGCGGACGCTTCGTGGAATCCTGAATACGCCGAACTCCCTTGGAGAGAAACAAAAAACGCAGACCCCAGAGGAGTCCACGTCGCCGCAATCACTCCCGTACTGGCGCATAATTCACGCAGCACAGGAATGCTTGTTCGATGGACTCCTCCAGCACACCTCGGGGAATGTAAACACCCCACTACGAGGGCCGAAGGGTGAGAATGGCGTCGCTGCCATCCCGCTTCTCGGTTGGTCCACTCAGCAATACATCTCGCTAAGGTGACCAGAATTGGCTAACACCAATTCACTATGTAACGTAGACGACCGCCACCCGATGGGCAAGCCCAGGACAACGCCCACTAGCACAACGCCCGGCCACCGTGTGGCCCGGCCGCTGACTGCACAAGACTACAACACGTCGGTGGCCAAGTGATACCCCTTGCCATCCTGCGCCACTCGACCAAAGCCATGGTGCGCATCATGTTCGAAAATCAACAGCCACTCCTCGTCCAACGCGCTCGCCAGCAACGCGCGCTTGCTCTCCAACGTATGGAGTGGCTCCACGTCGTATCCCATAATCCACGGCAGCGGCAGGTGATGTGTCGTGGGCACCACATCACCCAGAAAGCACGCCGTCGCACCGTCCGAGCGCAAAACGACACTTTGATGATACGGCGTGTGTCCAGGCGTTGGATACAGCACGATTCCCGGAAGAATTTCGACGGATCCATCGACAAACTCAAAGAGTCCCGCCGCAATGACCGGATCCCAATTCGCCGGGAAATAACTCGCTGACGTCCGTTCGTTGGGTCGCGATGCGTATTCGAATTCGCCACGCTGAACGACATACCGCGCATTCGGAAACGTAGGCAGCACGACACTCTCCGCTGTACGCGTCGTATTGCCACCGGCGTGATCGAAGTGGAGATGCGTGTTCAACACCAGCGTCACATCAGTCGGCGAAAAACCGGCCGCGCGAATGCCGTCCTCCAGCGCCGTTGGACCATCGGCGACCGTGTTTTCAATACCGTAAATCTCGTGAAATTTCGCATTCTCCTTGTTGCCGAGCCCCGTATCGATCAACACCAGTTCATCCTGGTGTTCAATAAGCAGGCACCGCATGCCCAACGGAATACGATTGCGCGTATCTGCCGCAAGTTTACGCTCCCATAGCGGCTTGGGTACGACACCAAACATTGCACCGCCGTCTAACTGCTGGCCGCCCGCTTGAATCGCGTGCACGCGCCACCGACCAATCGTGCGGCTCTCATGAACTGGACCTGGAAAGCTCACGCGCTGTGATCCTCACGAACGGGGTGCGGAAAGGCTCGGCGACGTCGATCTGATGCGGTTGCACCACGGCCGTTGCGACGAGTGGCGAGATAGCTCTGTAGTTCGGACCACGTGCACAGTCCAAGGTCGGACGCGACACGCAGTAGTCGCAGTAATACTTCGGCCGTCGCCACCGCATCACCAGCCGCGCGATGTCGTGCGCCGATATTGATACCGAAGTATTGTGTGACGTGATCTAACGAACGTCGCGACAATTGCGGGAGCAATACGCGCGCCATACGTACCGTGCAGAGACGCGGTCCGGAAAGTTGCACACCCACACCACGCGCCAGCTCTTCGGTGACGAATCGCCAATCAAACGTCGCATTGTGTGCCGTGAACACGCGACCAGCTAAGCGCGACGTTACATCCGTGGCGATCTGTCGAAACGCTGGTTGATCTTTTACCATCGCCCACGAAATCTGTGTGAGCGATGTGATGTGCGCCGGGATCATGCGTTCCGGATTCACAAGCTGCGTAAACACCTCGCAAACCGCACCATCACGCACGTCGGCGATGGCAATTTCGGTCACACGATCACCATGCGATGCGCGTGTGCCCGTGGTTTCCACGTCGACCACAGCGAACGCAATATCGCTCAGCGACGGTGATGCCACGTGCGTGCCAACCCCGATCGGTGCCGGAGCTTTCGCGCGCGGGACCAGCGCACCAAGATCGTCAAGCAGTGCCCAGTGGCCGGACGGCAAACACACGAACTGCGAATGACTGGACAACAGCGCGACCGCCATGCGTTCGGCGGCATCGTCGTGCAGGCGCTCGACTTGGCACACGTGGCGCATCAACGTGACCGCATCCAACGGCCCATTGGCCAGCATGTCGGCCGCGCGTGCGGACAGCGTGGTCGGTCGTCGTGAAACCGACGTCGAAAAGGGATCGGTCTGGCGGGGCATAGTCATCAGCGGACAAGATAGCGCAGCCGTGCACCCGGTGCATTGTCGCATTTTTGGCGACCTTCTAGCAAATAGTCGAGCGCAAACTTATCTTTGTGAAGTATTTCACAAGCCAACGCCCCCGTGAAACGCATCGCCGACTCTACCGTACGTCGCCTCTCGATGTATCTCCGATATCTGGAGGATCTCGACGCAGGCGGCCAGCATACTGCCTCAAGTGACGAGCTCGCGCATTTGTGCGGCACTACGCCGGCGCAAGTGCGCAAGGATTTGTCGTTTTTCGGATCGTTCGGGAAGCGCGGCCTCGGCTATCCCGTGCACGAGCTCACGGCGCACCTCCGCGAAATTCTCGGCCTCGAACGCGAGTGGAAGGTTGTTATTGTTGGCGCGGGGAAAATTGGCGCGGCTCTCGCGAACTATCGTGGATTTCGGCAGCGCGGATTCAAGGTGATTGGCGTATACGACAACAATGCCGAAAAAATAGGGCAGCCGTGGGGCGAGGCCATCGTTCGCGATATTGCCGATCTTGAACGTGATGTACGTGTTGAGGAGGCGTTGATCGCGGTGTTGGCGATTCCGTCGGATGACGCGCAAGATGTGGTGGATCGCCTTGTCGAGGCTGGGATTCGCGCAATCCTGAACTTCGCACCGGCGCAAATCACCGTGCCGTCGCACGTGTCCCTCAAGTCCGTGAATATGGCAATGGAGCTTGAAGGATTGTCGTTTGCCTTGACGAACACGATGACAAGCAAAGGCGCCGCGTAAGAACTACGCGTTCAACGCAACAACCAGGCGCGCAAAATCTTCCGGACATAGCACTTCCGGACGCGCATCCGGTGGCAAGCCGCATCGCTCGATAATGTCACCCGCCGCAACGGCGTCGAGTGCCGTGATCGTGCGCACAACGCGGATGAGTTGTTTGCGTCGCAATCCAAACGCTGCTTGCACAAAGCGACCGAATCGCTGCTCCAGCACTTCACTGATAACGGGATCGGCGCGCGGTGTGACGCGCACGATTGCCGAGTCAACCGTTGGTGGTGGATTGAACGCTCCTGGCGGTACGCGTTTCACGAGATCGACACGCGCCACCGCTTGCACGTTGACACTGAGCGCTCCGTAGATCTTGTCGCCCGGTGGAGCCGCCATACGATCCGCGACTTCTTTTTGCACCAGATATATGGCAACGTCGGCGCGAGGACGCTGGAGCGCATGAAAAAGTATAGGTGTCGTGATGTAGTACGGCACGTTGCCCGCCAGTACGAACGGGCCGCCCGCCGCTTCAGCCAACGACGTTTCTAACACATCGCCTTCGATGATCGTGACATGCGGCCGATCGATGTAGCGCTGTCGCAAGTGCGCCGCAAGATCGCGATCCAGTTCGATGGCGACAACGCGCGCAGCACGATCAACAAGTCGATCAGTGAGTGCACCGCGACCCGGTCCGATTTCCACCACCGTTTTATCGGCGATGGGTCCCAGTGCATCGACGATCGTGTCAAGCACACGAGTGTCGTGCAGGAAATGCTGGCCAAATCGTTTGCGCGGAATGGGCAGTGTCTGCGGCTCCTTCGGTCGCGGCCGATGTCTTACCACGGCCGATCCACGACCACCACCGCTTGATCATCGCGCAACGGCGTTTCACCGGCATGCGCAATGACGAGCGCAAACATCTCGGACAAAATTGTTTCGGGTGACTCGCCGTGCGACATACGCGACAAGACGCGCAGCATCGCCGATTCGCCGAGTCGACGGTCGTGTGCGTCAAGCGCATCCACGAGACCGTCCGTAAACAACACGAGGCGATCACCGTGCCGCCACGCCATCACGCTCTCATCGATCGGTGTGTCGCTAAAACCAATCGGGGGCGCCACCGCCGAGAGACGCTCGCAACTGCCATCGGCGCCCAGGCGAAACGCGTGCGGATGTCCAGCGTTTGCGAAACGCAATTCACCAACCCGAGAATCGATCACCGCATAGCACAACGATAATGACATTTCAGTGGACGCAAGTTCGTCGGCGAGCGAACGCTGCACGGCCTCCAATGCGATGGATGGATCAAACGCCGCTTGCACGTGAATGGCCGCAGCACTCAACGCGAGTGCCATGACCAACGCGGCCTGAAATCCATGTCCCGAGACATCGCCGATCAACACACCCGTGCGATCACGATCGAGGCGGGCAAGAAGAAAAAAATCACCGCCAACACTTTCTGCGGATACCACGCGCGCTGCAGCGCGCGCTTCCGGCTCGACCACGGACGGCTTCGGGAGCAGCTTGAGTTGAAGTTCATGCGCCACGCGCATCTCACGAACAAGCTGCTGTCGTTCAACCGCAGCGCGCACCAGTGACGCGTTGTGCATTGCCACGCCAATCTGTGTGCCGACCGCCGCTGCGAGCTTGCGATCTCCCGCCGTAAATGGGACACCGTACGCACGTCCGCCGAGCACCAGTACCCCTAACGGTGCAGCACCGACGCTTTCAAAGTTCGGTGTCCCGACGCGACGGGATGAGACAACGGGAAACTGCCCAGTCACGTGCATGCTGGTCCGGGGGCGCGTTATCGCGACTGCCAACAAGGGACCACCGTCTTCGGCGACGACGGGATCACCGATACGCGACGATGCTCCATCCTCGGTGCACGCGCCACCAGCACGCCACGCGCGCACGGCAATGTGCGATGCATCGTCGAGCGCGAGAGACGCGTATTCGCGGTCATGCAAGCCGAGCGTTGCAATCGGAGCCAGTGTCATCGAGGCGCGGCGCGTGATCAAAAAGACCGCCCGAGCCGCACCGACCGTGGTCGCGAGCTGGCGCAGCAGCGTGTCGGCCACGTCTTCAACCACAGCGCTACCACCGAGGAGTTCTCCAATGGCGTACAGCAAGTTGATCTCATCATACCGCTCGACGAGCTCGCGCGCGGCGCCATCACGTTCGCGGCCGAGGCGTTGCACGAACGGCACCAGTCGCCCGAGCAACCGATTGCCTTCAGGCGTGATACCGGGTTCGGAAAACAGCCAACCCACGCTATCGCCAGTGGTCACAAGCTGCGCGCTCAGTCCGCGCTGGCGAGCCCACGTGTTGACGTCCCACGCCAACGCGCCGGTTTCCGTCATCGCAGCAAACGCGCTCGACGAGGTGCCAAGGAGGGACGGAGCCACAATGCCGTCACGACGCTCCCAAATGGCCGCCTCGCGCCCGGTGGCCTCGTGAAACGCGGCCAAGAGGGCGGCGACCTCTGTCATGCTCGACGCAGAGTGAGCTGAACGGTGTGGCCGTGCGTCGAACCCTCGCGGCGACACTCCACCTGATCCATGAGCGCGCGCATCAGAAAAATGCCGCGCCCATCTTCACGCTCCAACCAATCGGCGTCATCAGGAGAATGTTGTATCGCGTCGACATCAAATCCGTCGCCTTCGTCAGTGACCTCGAGCACGAGCGACTCTGCCTCGACCGCCGCACACACGCGCACCGCTCGCGTGCGATCACTTCGATTGCCACAAATAATCGCGTTTGACAGTGCTTCCGTGAGCGCGATTGGCACGTTGAGACGACACAAGCGCGATGAAAATCCGGCGGCCACACAGAGCTGCGTCACCGCGTCAACGACCGCGCCAATTTCCGCGATGTCCGATGCAATGGTCCACATGTGCCGCTTGCCTGGAACCGGATTGGCGAGCGTCGATGGCCGAGAACGACGCATGGCCCCTGGACTAACGCGAAGCGACCGCATCAGTGCGCGTCGCAAACAGCGGGAACAACGCATCGAGCCGGGTTAGCTCGAACAACGTACGCAAATCCTCATTGAGGGCGGCCAACCGCAAATCACCGCCCAATTCGCGCACGCGTTTCCCGAGCGAGACGAGCGCGCCCAGTCCAGAGCTATCGATGTACGGTGATGCGGTAAAGTCGACAACCACCAGACGCGCGCCTTGCTCGACCTCGTCAAGCACCGCCTGCTTGAACTCCTGACGATTGCTGACCACAAGCTGACCGTCGACTTCGACAATTAACGTGTCGTTGTCCCGCACGAAAATGAAACTCATAAATCGCTCAGCTGGAGGCCCCGGACGCGAAGGCAATTCCCGGCATCCCCACTTGCAGTGCCGTAATTGCCGCAACATGCACAATGTCGTCCGTTGTAGCACCTCTGGACAAGTCACTGCATGGCTTGGCGAGCCCCTGCAGAATTGGCCCAATGGCGGTCGCGCCAGCTAATCGTTGCACCAACTTATACGCGATATTACCCGCGTCGAGCGACGGAAAAACCAAGACATTTGCACGGCCGGCCACACGCTCACCAGACGCCTTGCGTCGCGCAATCTCCGGCAACAACGCTGCATCGGCCTGCAACTCACCCGACGCCTGCAGTTCTGGTGCCTCAGCGCGCACCAGCGCTAAGGCTTCACGCACGCGACTGACGGACGGACCGTCCGCGCTTCCTATCGTACTGTACGACAAGAACGCAACGCGCGGTTCATCACCGACAACACGACGTCGATCTGCCGCAGCAGCCAATGCAATGTCGGCCAGTTGACGCGCGGTCGGATCAGGCACAACGGCGCAGTCCGTGAACGTGAGCACTTCACCCTCCCCACTGCGAAACGACGGCACGATCATGTAAAACGCGGACGAGACCGTGCGAACTCCGCGAGCGGCACCAATGGTCCAGATTGCCGCTCGCAACACGTCGGCCGTCGTGTGCGATGCTCCGGCCACGCATCCATCGGCTTCACCGAGAGCGACCAGCGCATCGGCAAAGTACAACGGATCCCGCGCGAGTCGCTCCGCGTCACTGCGCACGAGTCCCCGATCGCCGCGACGTGATAGCAAGTGCTCTACCACGCGTGGTGTGCGTGCATCTGTGAGCGGATCGAGAATTTCCGAATGCCCCGCCGCAACGACCCCTGTTACGGCGTCACTGCGGCGGACGAGAATTGGAATAAGCGAGCCGCGTCGTCCGAGGGCGACCACGGCTTCCACGGTTCGAAAATCGGTTGCTTCCGGGAACAGAATGCGGCGCGGCGTTTCCGACGCGCGTCGGTGGACGGAATCCAGAAACGCAGACGCAGCGGCAAGCGACATCGCGCTATCGTGCGAAACGTTCAGCGAGCTTCCGCGCAATCAGCGGATGCACGAGATCGGAAACGTCACCACCAAAGCGCGCCACTTCGCGCACCATGCTGGAACTGATGTACGTCGTATCCAGCGATGGTGCCATGAAGATCGTTTCGAGATCGGGCAACAAATGGCGGTTCATCAACGCCATTTGAAATTCGTATTCAAAATCGCTCACCGCCCGCAAACCACGCACCGTAATCCGAGCGCCGGTTTCTTTGGCGAGGTCGACAAGCAGCCCTGAAAAGGCACGTACTTCGACGTGCGGACTATCGCTGGTTATGTCGCGAATGTACTGCACACGCTCCTCGATCGTGAAGAGCGGCTGCTTACTGACGTTGACGGCCACCGCAACCACGAGACGATCCGTAAACGCGGCGGTCCGTTTGATAAGGTCTTCGTGCCCGTGCGTAATCGGATCGAACGAACCCGCGTAGATGGCAATCCGAACGTTGGAATTCGATGGCGAGGGCATTAGTTGAGCGTGGCACGATAGAAGGTAAGAGCGTTCGCACCGTAGCGGCGCGTTTCCCCAGGAGCTGGCATCGCAACGTCGGACGAGTGTTCAATGCCGAACACGTGTGCAAACGGAACCGTCAACCATTGCGCAACCAAGACGCTGCCTGTGTCCGACAAGTATGGCGGATCGGCAAACGCGACATCGTAGGCACCAGCCGCCAGGGTCATGACAAATTCCAGCGCGTCCGTTCGATGAACGACAGCGCCCGCATGACCGCCAAGCGCATCGAGATTTGTCTGAATAGCCAGTAATGATCGCGGTGCCCGTTCCACGAAATCGCATGTTGCTGCTCCGCGCGACAGCGCTTCAAGGCCGAGCGCCCCACTCCCCGCACAAAGATCGAGCACTCGCGCCTCCGGCAAGAG
>JAYTTR010000484.1:0-4192 GCA_043744935.1 Gemmatimonadaceae bacterium | reverse complement strand
CTTGCGACGCCGTCAGCTGCTCGACGTCGGCACCATTGAGTGCGTAGCGATCCATAAATCGTGCGCGTTTTGCGAGCGGCAGTTCGGGAAGTGCGTCGCGTTGCTCATTGAGCCACGTTTGGTCGAGTACAAGCGGTGGGAGATCCGGTTCAGGGAAGTAGCGATAGTCGTGGCTCGCCTCTTTGCTCCGTGCTGGACGAATCTTTCCGCGCACGCCGTCCCACAACATGGTCTGCTGCTCTATCGTACCGCCCGCGGCGACAATCGCGCACTGCCGAGCGAATTCCACGTCTATCGCACGTTCAACGCCTGAGAACGTATTCAGGTTCTTTATTTCCGTGCGCGTGTTGAGTGCCGTGCTTCCGATTGGTCGCACGGAAATATTGACATCGACGCGCAACGACCCCTCTTCCATGTTCGCGTCAGACACGTCTGTGTACTCGAGGATCTGCTTGAGTCGACGCAAATACACACCCGCTTCCGCAGATGATCGAATATCTGGTTCGGAGACAATTTCGACGAGCGGTGTACCGGCGCGATTCAGATCGACCGCGGACACCGATGGGTATCGGTCGTGCACAGACTTCCCGGCGTCTTCCTCCATGTGCACGCGCGTGACGTGAATGACATGCGCGGACCCATTGGGATTGCGTCCAATCTCAACGATGCCTCCGGTCGCAAGCGGCCGATCAAATTGTGAGATCTGATACCCCTTTGGCAGATCTGGATAAAAATAATTCTTCCGCGCAAACACGGATGTTTCGTGCACAGTGCATTCAAGCGCGAACGCCGATCGTGCTGCCAATTGCACGGCATGACGATTGAGCACGGGCAGCGCACCAGGCAGACCTAAACACACCGGGCAGGTGTTGCTGTTCGGCGTGTCTCCGAATGACGTACGGCAACCACAGAACGCTTTCGTTAACGTCTTCAGTTGACAATGCACCTCAAGCCCGATCACGAGTTCATATCGCGTTCCGGTCATCGATGGGCCTCGTCGCCAAGCGCGGCTTCAAGCGCGTAGGCAACACGCAGCATCCGTGCTTCGTCGAAATGTGCGGCGATCAACTGTCCGCCCACCGGCAATCCGTTCACGCGGCCGATTGGTTGAGACATTGCAGGAATGCCCGCAAGATTTGCGGTGGCAGTGAAGATGTCACTCAAGTACATGTCGTACGGATCGGAGACGGCGCCGAGCGGAAACGCGGTGGTTGGCGTCGTGGGCGTTACCAATACGTGAACACCCGACGCGAAAACGTTGGTGAAGTCTTTCGCGATCAAAGTTCGCACGGTTTGCGCGCGTCGATAATACGCGTCGTAATAACCGGCAGACAACACGTACGTACCGAGCAGAATGCGTCGCGTCACTTCTGCGCCAAATCCTTCGGAACGTGTCAGCTCGTACATCTCCCGCAGGCTGCCATCACCTTTTCGTGCGCCAAATCGTACACCATCAAAACGCGCGAGGTTGCTGGATGCTTCCGCGGGCGCCACGATGTAATACACTGGAATAGACAGATCCGTATGCGGCAACGAGACATTCCGGATTTCGGCGCCGAGCGACGTTAAAGTGACAATGGCACGATCACAGAGTGCGCGGATGTTCGGATCGAGCGAATCAGGGAAATATTCTGCGGGTTTGCCGATCACGATTCCGGCGAGCGGTTGATCGCGTTGCATCGATGCGCCATCACGGAAACCGGACACCGGACTGTCGACGGATGTCGCGTCAAGTGGATCAGCCCCGCTAATGATTTCCAAGCCGAGTGCCGCATCGTCGACCGTGCGACCAAAGACGCCGACGTGGTCGAGTGATGACACGAACGCAACCAATCCGTGTCGACTCACGCGGCCGTACGTTGGCTTGATGCCAACAATACCGCAGAAAGCGGCGGGCTGTCGCACCGACCCACCGGTCTCGGAACCCAGGGCAATACGCACAGTGCCGGACGCAACGGCGGCGGCCGAACCACCGGACGAACCTCCGGGTACGCGGGAATCGTCGTGCGGATTTTTCGTCGGTCCAAATGCACTATTTTCGGTCGACGATCCCATGGCAAATTCATCCATGTTTGTCTTGCCAAAAATGATCGCACCGGCGTCGCGCAGGCGGGTGATGACCGTGGCTTCGTACGGACTGACGTAGCCGCCAAGAATGCGTGAGCCGCAGGTTGTTGGTAGGCGCAACGTTGCGATGTTGTCCTTCACCGCGACCGGTACCCCGGCAAGTGGCATCGGCTCATCGCGCAACACGCGGGCGCTGACCACCGCCGTCGCGTCGTGCACGCCCGCCGCATCGAGATGCAGAAATGCATTGAGCCCATCGGCGCCGGCGCGCACGGCGTCGAATCTCGTCATAGTTTCCGCGAGAAGGACCTTGGGATCGATATCGCCGACGCACACCGCATGCGCAAGCGCGGCAGCAGACATCGAGAGTAACCCCTCTGGTACTGTTCGATTCATCCGTCCACCTCGTCCGCGTGCGTACCGAGCCGCGGCACCAAGAAAAATCCGTCTCGGAACGCAGGCGCAAAACTCGAACGACTTTCCTGGAGTTGCACGGGCGCATTGACATCATCGCGCAACGGAATGTTTCGTTGCGCGTGCAATGGCGCCGCGAGTATATCGGGCGCAATGAATGGAATCGCCACGTGCTGCAGCACATCCATGTGCTGGAGAATGCGATTCAATTCGCCAACAATTTCTGGCAGTCGCGCGTCCGGTATGACGAGCCGCGCTAACTGCGCGACGGCCTGCACATCGTGTTTGGTGACGGCCATTACTCCAGCCCGCGTTCGAGGTTGGCCTGCGCGATCACGAGCGTCTTCCGTCCGATTTCTTCGTTGTCGAAATCTATCCGCACCTTGGCGTCGCGTCCGTTTCCGCTAAGTTCCGCGATCGTGCCGCTGCCAAACTTTGTGTGTCGCACGCGCTCGCCGATGGTGAACAGCGGTGCATCCTGCGACTCATCTTCGGGCGCAACAGGCTTGCTCTTCGCCGTTGATGCGGACCAGGATTTTGATGCCTTGCCGAACGTGTTGTCGTTGCCGCGATAATTGGCACTGCCATATGGTCCGACGGCACGCTTTCCGGTCGATGACGCTCCGCCTTCTGCACCGCTTCCAAAGGCACTGCGCCCCCAGTTTTCATCGCCCGACGGTCGCCCCGCCCCACCGTACGCGCGGCGCCCTTCGGTGCGCGCCCGTTTGGTCTGCTGCCGTTCGGCCAGTGAAAACGTAATCGCTCGCAGAAATCTGGACGGCATCGACATCATCAGCTCTCCGTTGCGCCGACGTTGCTCCGCACACGTGAGATACAGCTTTCTTTCCGCGCGCGTGATCCCGACGTAAAACAGCCGACGTTCTTCTTCAAGTTGTTTCGGATCATCAGCAGCACGTGCAAGCGGAAAGAGTCCATCTTCAAGACCGGACACAATCACGAGCGGAAACTCGAGTCCCTTCGCGTTATGCATCGTCATCATGGTGATCGCATCGGCCTCAGGATCGAGCCGATCAATGCCGGCCACCAGCGTTGCTTTTTGCAGAAAATGATCAAGCGGTGTGAGCCCCACCTCACCTCCATCATCAGCGACGACTTCTGCCGCACCCGCAACCATTTCACGCACATTTTCCACGCGCTCAATACCTTCCTGCCCTTCCGCGCGCAGATGCTCTGCGTAGCGGGTCGCATCGATTAAATCGCGCAGCAGCTCATCGACGGACGCCTCCACCGCTTGCACACGCAAGCGCTGAACGAGTGCCACAAATTCTTCGAGTGCAGTGCGTGCTACTGGTCGCATTCCGGCCAGTACGTCCGCGCGCGACGCGACCGCGAGCAGTGAGACGCCGTCAAGCGCGGCACGCTCGGCGAGCACGGCGAGGGTGACGTCGCCAAGACCACGTTTCGGTACGTTTACCGCGCGACGAAAGGCTTCGTCGTCAGCCGGATTTGCCACGAGTTTAAGGTATGCCATCAAATCGCGAATCTCTCGCCGATCGTAGAAGCGAACAGCGCCAACCAATCGATACGGGATACCGCGTCGGCGACAGGCGTCCTCCACGGCGCGACTCTGGGCATTCGTACGATAGAGCACCGCGCAATCGCGGCGTTGCCACTCGCCTCGCGCCGTGCGGTCAATGACCACGTCCGCGATAAAATCCGCTTCATCGCGTTCGTCCAGCGCTTCGACCAG
>JAYTTR010000483.1:0-4195 GCA_043744935.1 Gemmatimonadaceae bacterium | reverse complement strand
TCATCTTCCTCGATCTCGACAATTTCAAAACGGTCAACGATTCACTCGGACATGCTGAAGGAGATCGCATGCTGGTCGAGGCTGCGCGTCGTCTGTCGCAGTGTGTGCGGGAGAGTGACCTTATCGCGCGATTGGGCGGTGATGAATTTGCGGTCCTGGTTGAACAGATGGATTACGATGGCGATGTGCTGGCCATCGCGGATCGTATCCGCGACGCTCTGGCAGAACCGTTTGAGTTGGTTGGTCGGCAGGTAACGGTAAGCGCGAGTATTGGCATCGCGCGCAACAGTGCGCAATGCACAACGAGTGACCTTGTACGCAACGCTGATTTGGCGATGTACGTTGCCAAAACGCGAGGCAAAGGGCAATACGTGCTGTTTGAACCCAGCATGCACGAGGCAGCGTTGGAGCGATTGGTTGTCGAAGTGGATTTGCGTCGCGCCATCGAACACGAAGAGTTCTTTCTTGAGTATCAGCCTATCGTCGTCCTCGAGACCGGTGAGATCATCGGAGCGGAGGCGCTCGTTCGCTGGTGCTGTCGAGAGCGCGGCACGGTGCCGCCGAGTGTGTTCATTCCGATCGCGGAAGAAACGGGCTTGATCACGGCACTTGGGCGTTGGGTACTGCGCCGCGCGTGTCGAACCGCCAAGCAATGGGAGCGCCAGCGCGGGACGACGATGCGCATCACCGTCAATTTGTCCGGACGTCAATTGCAGGAACCGGGCATCGTCGAGGACGTGCGGTTGGCCCTCGTCGACTCGGGTCTCGATCCAAGTCATCTCGTGCTCGAGATTACCGAGAGTATGTTGATGCACAATACCGATATGTCGATGACACGCCTGATGGCGCTGAAATCACTCGGCATTTCATTGGCAATCGACGATTTCGGCACCGGATATTCTTCGCTGAGCTATCTTCAACGCTATCCTATCGACATTCTCAAGATCGATAAGGCGTTCGTGGATGTCATCGACAGAGGAGGCGAAGGTCCGGTGTTGGCCAGTGCGATCGTGGCACTCGGGGAAACGCTCCGGTTAAATACCGTGGCGGAAGGTATTGAGCGTGAGTCGCAACGTGCGCACCTCATCGCACTCGGTTGTGAACTCGGACAAGGATTTTTGTTCTCCAAGCCGCTCGACGCGGAGGATTTTTGGACGCTGCTGCAAACCCGTGGAACAGGCTCGCTGGACGCTGCGCATTGGCCTCGTGAACTCGGTGCACACGCCGCTTAAGACGGATGTAGGCCCCACGCAGGTCCCGTATGATGCATTTGCAGTCACGGCGCCCGGGCTGGCGCCATTGGTCGCGCGTGAACTCACGGCGCTTGGCATTACGCCGCGTGAGGTGAGTGACGCCGGTGTTGCCTTCGATGCGGATGCCGCCAGCCTACTGCGCGCGAATCTCTGGTCGCGCATGTCGAGTCGCGTGTTGGTGCGATTGGCAACATTTGAGGCGCGTGACTTTGCGACGCTCGAAAAACTTGCTACGCGTATGTCGTGGGGACGCGTGCTAGCGCCCGGCTCCGTCGTTCGGCTGCGCGTCACCTGTCGCAAGTCGCGACTCTATCACTCCGACGCGGTCGCCGAGCGTGTGGCGCGAGGCATTGAACGCTCGATCAAAGGCGCTCGCGTCGAGGCGCATTCGCCGGATGAAGAAGACGCCGAAATTGCGACAGCTGCGCAGTTGATCGTTGTGCGCTTTGATCATGATCAGTGCACGATCAGTGCCGACAGCTCCGGCGAGTTGCTCCACCGTCGTGGGTGGCGACAAGCGATCGCCAAAGCGCCGCTTCGTGAAACACTCGCCGCGGCGATGCTCACGGCGTGCGAGTGGACGGATCAAGTATCCTTGGTCGATCCGTTTTGTGGATCGGGCACGATCGGCATCGAGGCCGCACTCATGGCGCGCAACATTGCCCCAGGATTGCATCGCACCTTTGCACTGGAGCAGTGGCCCGGGCATGATGCGGGAGAAGCGACACGTGTGCGTGCAGACGCGCGTGCGGCTATGCGACCATCCACTGCTGTGCAGATCGTGCTGACCGATCGCGACGCGGGCGCGTGTGAAGCCACACAAGCAAACGCCGAACGCGCTGGTGTGCTGGACGACATCGCGATTGCGCAACAGCCATTGTCAGAAACGGATTTAGCGGCGATCGGCGAGACGGGACTGGTGCTCACCAATCCGCCGTACGGCTTGCGCGTGAGCGACGGTGCAGACTTGCGCAGTTTGTTCGCGCGGATGGGCGATGTGTTGCGCGACGGTGGGAAAGGATGGCGCCTCGCCATGCTGGTACCCGACAAGCAACTCTCGGCGCAACTGCGTATCCCGATGGACACGCGGTTGCGCACGAGCAACGGAGGAATTGCGGTAACGGTCGAGATGACGCGTGCGAAAGGTGCGCGGTAGCGACTATACGCGATAATTATCGGCGCGCCACGACTTGATCTGCGATTTGATCTCTTTGCCCTTCATCGCAGGATTGGCGATCACCTGTCGTACGAGCGCCGGCACTTCTGCGTCGGACGCGAAGCGGATCGCAATGAGATGCGCTGGGTTGAGCGACGGGATGCTGGCTTGCAAGTCTGAAGGCAGAATGCGTGTCAGTCGCATCTGTTCTTCGAGACGGATGACACGGTTCTGGGCTTGGAGCGCAAAAGCACGCGCAAACAGTGCCGTCAACAGGAGCGCGAGCGCTCCCACCAGTTCGAAGTGCGAGGTAACGTCGCGTAGGGTCAACGCGCGATAAATCGCCCACCCCGCATATCCCAGCGCGAGGGGCATCGTGAAGAAATGAAAGCCCGGTACAAAGCGAGCGTGGTTACCGAAGTTTTGAGTATCGCTGGACACGGAAAATCCTGTGAAAAGGGAAAGATGCAGTTGCGAGTTTCGCCTAACGCTGATCCATCCGCAAGCGCACGGCGTCGATGGCGGCGGCGGCGAGCGCAAATCGCGCCGCCCAGTTCCCGTGAATACGCGTGACGGATGCGCGAAAGCGGGCGAGGGTATCGACAAATTGTTGCTGTACCTCGTCGCGATGATCATTGCGGTCTCGTACCGAGTCAGCCACCCACGGTACGTCGGTGTCGAGGAGGAGATACAGGTCCGCGCGACGCGTACGCGCTGCGTCTTCGATGAACGATGGACACTGGCCGAAGTAGTGATGACTGTATACGACGGTGCTTACGAGGTCGGTGTCCTGTATTAAAAGTGACGTGGCACGCGCAATATAGGTGTCCTCAAGCGCCATCTGTCCGCGCGCGATGGGTTCGGTGTCGTGCACGGTGAGTGGCGCACCTTTCGCGATAGCGTAGTCGCGCACGAACTCGGGAACGAACGCCACGCCGTAATGCGTCGCAAGCTGCGCGGCCAACGTGGTCTTGCCAACCGACTCTGAACCGGTCAGGACGATGCGGATGACGTGCGGGAGAGTGATCGTTTCCATTCAAAGTGGCCAAAGATGGCGAGGACGAGAAATACGGCGTACAACACGGCCGTCAAGCGCAGTCCACGCGCGATGAATAGTCCCACGTACACCCCATCAAGCGCGGCCCACAGCGTCCAGTTGTCCAGGAGTTTCCGCGTCATCATCCACTGCGCCACTAGACTCAAAGCGACGAGTGCCGCGTCGAGTAGCGGCAATTTCGCGCCCGGGATTCGTGACGTAATCGTGAACAAGACGAGCCACGTGGCGAGTGCGATCAACAGCAGCACTGCCGCGAGACGACCAGACGTGCGCGTCACCAATACCGGCTCCCGATGGGTGCCGCCGTGCACCCAATGCCACCACCCGTAGAACGACAGCACGAAGTACACCACCTGCAAACCGGTATCCGAATACAAACCCGCACGGCCAAACACCACGATGTAAAAGCCCGCATTCAGTACGCCAAATGGCCAATTCCAAATATTCTCGCGTGTCGCGAGATACACGCTTAACACGCCGCAGACAAAGCCAAACAGTTCAGCGCAGGAACTGCCATGTGCGAGGAGCCAGGAACAAAAGTTGTTCATTGGCCGAAAGCTATACGTAGACGCGTCCGCCCATTATGGTTGATGCACATGACCGGGGTGCCACGCCGCTGGTGTGCGTTGGCTGAGAGAGTCCCGTAGAACCTGATCCGGCTCGTACCGGCGTAGGGAGTCCAACGATGTTCAGCACCATTCGGATGCGCAGCGCGCATTCGCGGAAGCG
>JAYTTR010000482.1:0-4196 GCA_043744935.1 Gemmatimonadaceae bacterium | reverse complement strand
CCTTGCCGGTGTCCAGATTAAAACATGCGTGATGCAACGGACAGCGTATCGTATCGCCATCCACCAGACCGTCGTGCAGCGCGGCGCCGTAATGCGTGCAGGACGCGCCAATCGCGACGATGGACGTTGCTCGTCGTACCAAGAGTACGGCCGAACCATGTGCGTGGCCGAGCAGCGTCTCGCCAACCTTGAGCGTAGCAAGAGGAAGTCCTGCTGCCAGATCGGGGCCGATCAGTTCGCTTGAGGGAGTAGCCACGTGTCGTGTCCGTGAACGGTGTGCGTATAAATGTGCGTCGTGCGTTTACGATACTACCGTGCGCCGATTCTGCAGCATTGTGGCTTACGAATGATGCACTCGACTATGACAACGTTGATCGCTCGTCCCGCACCCATCAGTGTGGCCTTTGGCAGCTCGGCGGGCTTAGCGCCAAGCAATAGGTCGCGGAGTTGCCGATCGTTTGCGTGCGCGAAATCTCATCGCAGGAGAAGTTACCGAAGTCCAGCAGATGTGCGAATTTCCGGAATGAAAATATTTCGATTCGTCATCATCGCAGTCACGTGTGGCTGCGCAAAGAGCGTCGTCGCGGTGCATAGCGCTTTCGCGCAAAGCGCAGTCGAACATCGCTCGGCAGAACCGCGCTCGTTGCTTCCCATCGAATTCGTAAATTCTGCCGAATTCGGTTGGCTGTTCAAGCCCGTATTGGCTAGTCGCGTTCTTGATGACATGTCGCAGCCAACGGTCTGGAAGCTTAGCGGTGCCGGAACGCTGTCGTCACCGAAACAAAGCGGCCTTGGCACGATGCGATCGCTGCGCGTGGACATGACGCTGAATGTGAATGCGCCCGCGTCTGCGCGTCTGCGATTGCCGAGCATCAACCTGCAGCGCTCGTTCGCGAACGAAGATTGGACCGCATTTAACCGGTTGTCGCTCTGGGTGCGTGCGGATTTTAGTGGCGTCCCAGTCGTGCCATTGCAACTCGTGATGCACAGCGAGGGTGCGGTAAAGGTGCCCGATCGCTTTAATCGCGAAGGCACGCATATCATCACGCTGCGCGAACAGGGATGGCAGCACATCATGTGGGAGATCGATCCGCTTGCGCGCGATCGCGTCACGCGACTCGAGATCGGCTACTTCGTCAATCGCATGCTGTCGAATGCCGACGATCACGTCGCAATCGAAATCGGCCCCATCGAATTGCAACGCGTGGACGCTGACGTGCACACAGGCTGGACGTTGGCACCCGAAACAATTGCGTTCAGCCACAGCGGTTACCAGAACAGTAGTGCGAAGACTGCGATCGCCAGCGCGCTGTCGGCGAACACGTTTGATGTTGTGCGCGTGGACAACATCGCCTTTGGGGAGAGCGTGTTGCGCAAGCCGATCGAGACCGTGCACTCGATGCGCGGCGATTTTCAGAAACTTGATTTCTCTGAAATTACGACGTCTGGCAGCTATGTGTTGCGTGCAGGTAGCATCGCCACGAAACCATTTCGCATTGGCGACGACGCATGGAAAGCGTCGATCTGGAAGACGCTGAATTTCTACTACGGCAATCGCTGCGGTTTTCCAGTGCCGGGTATTCACGACATCGATCATTTAGACTGGTTCGCAACGTTTGGTGGTCAGCGCATCACGATGAGTGGTGGTTGGCACGACGCCGGCGACCTGTCGCAAGGCGTGATCAACACTGGCGAGGGCACATACGCGATGTTCGCGCTAGCCGATCGACTTGCTCAGCGCGGCGACGATCCGGCGTTGGTGTTGCGTCTCATTGAGGAAGCGAAATGGGGACTCGCGTGGGTGCTTCGCGTACGTTTCGACGGCGGATATCGCATTGGATTTGGCAGTCACAATTTCTGGACCAACAACATCGTGGGCGATGCCGACGACAAGACGGTCGAAGCGAAAAATAACCCCAATGCCAACTACATCGCGGCTGCCGCCGAAGCGTTGGCATATCGTGTGCTCAAATCGCGCGAGCCCGAGTTGGCGGCTCGCAGTCTGCGCATCGCGCGCGATGATTGGGCCGCTGCCATTGTCGGCGTCGAAGGGCCGAGTACGTGGCACACGCCCGCGTTTGCGGCGTCACGAATGGAGCTGGCTGGCATCGGTATCACCGCGTCAGTCGAATTATTTCGCGCGACTGGAGAGACGCAGTTTCGTGACAAGGCTGTCGAGTTGGCACGTGTCGTCACCACGTCGCAACAGGTTCCGCGCGTGGGCACGGTATTTCCGCTCTCGGGATTTTTCTACACGGGTCCGGATCGCGATACGATCTTCCATCAGTTCCATCGCGCCGCCGATCAAGCGCCGATCGTTGCACTATCGCAGTTGATCGACCTGCTCCCCGATCACGCGGAGTGGATGCAGTGGTATGCGACGATCGCGCGGTACGCCGAGTATCAGAAGCAGTCGGCCACCATTACGGCGCCGTACCACATGCTGCCTGCGTATGTGTATCGCGTTGTTGATAGTGTGCAGGTGCCCGATTCGGGCGGACGCTACCAGGAGAAACAATCGGAGTATGCCGAGCAGGTGCGCGCTGGAACAGCGATGGGCGACGGCTGGTTTCTGCGCACGTTCCCAGTGTGGTTTAGTCGACGCGGTAACTACGGCGTGCTGCTGTCACAGGCAAAGGCGCTCGCTGTGGCGTCGCGCTTGCGCGGTGATAGTGCAGGACTTGATCTCGCTGAGCAACAAGCCGAATGGGTGGTGGGTCGCAATCCGTTTGGACAAAGCACGATGTACGGCGAAGGCTATAACTGGGCCCAGCAGTACAGCGTGTCGTCGGGGGATCTCGTGGGCTCGCTGCCAGTGGGGATGCAGAGCCGCGGCATGACCGACCTTCCGTATTGGCCATCGCAGAACATGTATGTGTACAAGGAGGTGTGGGTGCATTCGAGCAATCGCTGGTTGTGGCTGATGGAGGATTTATTGCCACGCGCCGCCAGTGATGCGCCACCGTCCTTTACCATCAGCAGCGCTACTGCGAGCAACGGCGAGATCACGATCCGCGCCATGGGCGCCGATCTCGATGCGCATGATTACCGGTTGCGCAGCGACAATCTGCGATTGAAATCGCCCACGCGCACGAAACTGCGCGGTGTCGGGGCGGTGATCGAGTGGCGCGCATCGCGTCTCAACGTCAATGCGCCCTGGACCGTTGTGGCGATTGAAGATGGCCGCGTCGCGCAGCGGCGCGAATTATTTGTACGATAGCGTTGACGCTTTTATGGCTGCAACTTCACCTACTCGCATACGGTTCGGAGTCCAGGCTAAAAACTCAAGGGAGAGATTTACGATGAAGGTGTTCGCGCGTGTTGCGCTGTTGTTGCCGTTCGTATCGACCACCGCCATAGCGCAGATAAATGCGGGTGCGCAAACGCCCGAGCCCAGCTTGCCGTTTACGATGACGCAAGTTGCGACGTTCCGTCTGCCGTGGCGCATTGCGTTCCTCCCCGATGGACGCATGCTCATCACCGAGAAAGTAGGTCCGCTCTGGTTGGTGACGCAGCAAGGCGAAAAAACTCCCATTGCGAACGTGCCCGCCGTATTTGCGCAAGGACAGGGTGGCATGCTCGGCGTGTACATCTCGCCGAACTACGCTACCGATCACAATGTCTATCTCACGTATTCGGAGCCGGGCGAAAGCGGGTCGAGCCTCGCGCTCGCACGGGCGGAGCTGACGTTCACGGACGGCTCGGCCAGTCTCGATGGTCTGCAAGTCATCTGGCGCGACGGCGCACGGGGCAGGGGTGGTCAGTTTGGGGCAGCGGTCGCCTTTTCTCCCGACAAGCGATATCTGTTTCTCGCGGTCGGCGACCGTCAGCGCATGACTCCCGCGCAGGATCCAAACACGCCGTTGGGCAAGATCCTGCGTCTGACGCTTGACGGTAAACCAGCGCCTGGAAACCCGCAGGCCGGCAAGATTGGCGCGGCCAGCATCGACGTGATTAATCCACCGCGCGACACAGAATTGGCAAAGACCGCCGCAGTCGCATTCAGCTACACGTTTCCGGGGCCAAACCTCACGCCGTCGGAAACGTGGACCTCGGGTCATCGTACCCCGTATGGCTTGGCCTTCGCGCCCGATGGCCGGTTGTGGGAAGCTGAACATGGACCTCGCGGTGGCGACGAGCTGAATCTGATTGAAGTCGGTAAAAATTATGGTTGGCCGCTCGTGTCGTATGCGGTC
>JAYTTR010000481.1:0-4206 GCA_043744935.1 Gemmatimonadaceae bacterium | reverse complement strand
TTCGGCTTGGCGAAAGTAATTTGGGTGGGACGGCCGTGATGGCCGCTGTGAATTGGCGCGACGGCGGACCCTACAACGACGTGATTGGCGCGCAACTCACCGACTATCAGTTTGGTGGCGCTCGCAATGAGTTGCGTTTGTACGGACAGCGCTATGAACACGGGCAAGAGTTGCGGGCTGAAGTGATTCGGCCGTACTACACCGACCTGCAGCGCTTTGCGTGGGTTGCCTCACTGGGCGGCACGCGAGACTACGTTGAATTTCTGCGTCCAGGACTAGACGCGAACGCCGTGAATGTTGTTCGGCAGTTTGCAGATATTGGCGCGGTGTCGCGACTGGGGCCAATTGGTCGGCTCAAACTGCTTGGGCTTTCGCTGACGCGTGAGTACGTGCGCACAGACTCGCTGCCGGTGTTGTTGACCGACATGGGCCTTCGCCCGGACAGTGCTGGCGTGTTGCCCGTACGATTTCGTCAGCAGCGTGTGGTTCGATTAAATGGACTCCTGGGCCTCCGACGTTTGCGCTTCGAACGGGTGCAGGGCTTTGACGCGCTCAATGGTGCGCAAGACATCCGTGTCGGCATGCAGATGAATGCGGTGTACGGACAATCTCTTGGTGCGGGCAACGCGATTGATCGTGATCGATTTGTCGCAACCAATTTGTATGCAGGACTTGGCGGTGAACGGTGGTTCTCCGGCATCCAGGCCATTGGCGAGGCACGTTACAATCGCAATCGGAAGGCGTGGGAGAATCTCATCAGCAGTGGACGGATCGCGTGGTATTTCAAACCGGCCGTGAAACAACTCACGCTGGTGCAAGCGGAGTGGGGCGCGGCGCGCAACATGCAGGTGCCGTTTCAATTATCGTTGGCCGACTATGATGGCGGAATTCTTGGCCATGGTTACAGTGACGAGCCGGGTGCCAAGCGACTCGTTTTTCGCGCGGAACAGCGACTGATTGTGCCCACGCGCTACAATGTCGCTGACGTGGGGTTTGCCGGGTTTGCGGAAATGGGCAAGTTGTGGGCTGAGCGTAGTGTGCCGTATTCAGTCACCACGCCGTGGCGCGGTGCTGTTGGTGTGTCGGTTCTTGCCGCAATACCGCCGCGCTCTCGCCGATTGTGGCGCGTGGACTTTGCGCTGCCGATCAGCAGCGATCCGCAGCGGCGATTCGAAATACGATTTTCCAACGATGATCGGACCCGCGTATTTTGGCGTGAGCCCGCTGATGTCTCCTCGTTCCGCGAACGAACGGTGCCGACCAGTTTGTTCAGCTGGCCATGACAATACGAGGGCAGCGTGAATGATACGCGCTGCCCTCGTTGTTCTTGTTCACACGTTCACAGTCCGTGTGAGTTTGCGCAGCAGCGGCACGCACAGCAGCATCGCGAAGGCAGCAATGAATGATGTCACCACAAAAATCATGAAGAAGCCACGATTCGTTGCACTCATTTGCTGCACCCATCCGCCGATACCGGGCTGCAATGTGGACGGTGTTTCTCCAGGCAGCGGCGTGTAGCCCGCCAGTAAGCCGGCCAGCTTGTTCGCAACGGCGTTTGCGAGAAACCATACGCCCATCATGAGCGAAGCGAAGCGTGCGGGCGCGACGCGCGTGACGTATGACAATCCAACAGGCGACAGACAGAGCTCGCCGAACGTATGAAACAGAAATGCTCCAATCAACCAGAGCGGGCTCACCTTAATGCCGGTGTCCGCGCGTCCACCACCAATGACCAGAAAGAGAAAACCCAGTCCAACAAACGTGAGGCCGAGGGCCATCTTGAGTGGTGTAGTTGGTTCGGCATTCCGTCGACCAAGCGCCAGCCAGAGGGCAGCGAATATCGGTGCGAAGATGATGATGAAGAGTGAATTCACCGATTGCATCCACGTGGACGGAATTGCAAAACTGCCAAGATGAAGGTCGGTAAACTTGTCAGCAAAGAGGCTCATGGAAGAACCCGCCTGTTCGAACGCCGCCCAGAAAAACACGACAAAGAAGGCGACGATAAACAGTGCAATGACGCGTTTGCGTTCTTCCCCTTGCGTGCCGAGGATCGTGATGGCCAGCGCGGCACCGATGATGGTGCCAACAAGGACGCCGAGCAAACTCCCGGAGAGAAACCAGGCAACCGCTGCGCCCGCAATGGCGCCAATGATGCCGTTGCGCGTGGAGGCATCATCGGTGACGGAGGCCTTCGTCGCATCGACCGCCCGAGACTGGGCGGTGGGTGCATCGCCGATGCCCATGAGATACTTCTTTCGGCCGAGTGAGTACCACAACAAGCCCGCGAGCATGCCGACGCCCGCTGCGGCAAAGCCCCAATGCCAACCAAACTGTTCACTCTGCGCGAAATAGCCGCAGACAATTGGACCAAGAAAACCGCCAGTGTTGATACCCATGTAAAAGAATGTGAAGCCGGCGTCGCGACGCGTATCTCCTTTCGCGTACAACTGACCAACCATTGTTGACACGTTGGCTTTGAAAAACCCTGTGCCAATAATGACGAGGCCGAGTCCAGTGTAGAACGCCGTCATGCCTGGCAACGCAAGTACAAAATGTCCGCTCGCAATAATAAGTCCGCCAATGAGCAGTGAGCGATGCGTGCCAATAAAACGATCAGCGATGTAGCCACCAATGAGCGGTGTGAGGTACACCAGCATTGTGTAGGTGCCGTACAGATTGGCCGCGCTGGCTTTGTCCCACTTGAGCGCATTCACCAAGTACAACACAAGCAGCGCACGCATACCGTAATACGAAAATCGCTCCCACATCTCCGTCACGAACAGCATCCCCAGACCGCGCGGATGTCCAAAAAAGGAACGGTCGGCGCCAGCCGCAGCGCGAGCCGACGCCGGCTCAGAGGCGAGCATGTTCACGATGGTGTTGGGGTGTGGGTGAGGAGCACTGGTTGCTTGATGCAAGCAACAAAATGGCCGGGCGCCTTTTCTTCGAGCGGTGGGACAATACGTGTGCAAGCCTCATCCTTCCCGGGATGCGGACAGCGCGGATGAAACACGCAGCCACTCGGCGGATTCGCGGGGGACGGTGGTTCGCCGGGCAAGAGAATGCGCGTTCGATTGGCGGTTGGATCTGGCACTGGAACGGCGGAGAGCAGCGCCTGCGTGTACGGCATGAGTGGCCTGCTGAACAACGCGCGGCGCGGCGCCAGTTCGACGATACGCCCGAGGTACATCACCGCCACACGATCAGCCATGTGGGCAACAACCGCGAGATCGTGCGCGATGAATAGGTAGGCGAGTCCGCGATCGCGCTGTAAGTCACGAAGCAAATTGACAACTTGCGCTTGCACGCTGACGTCGAGCGCGGACACCGGTTCGTCGCACACAATGAATGACGGTTCCACCGCTAGCGCGCGCGCGATGCCGACGCGCTGCCGTTGCCCGCCAGAAAATTCGTGCGGGTATCGATTGCCGTATTCCGCGCGCAGTCCTACTTCGTCGAGCAATTGCGCGACGCGTTTTTGCGCTGCGGCACCCTCGGCCAAGCGGTGCACGATGAGACCTTCGCGAATGGCCGCGCCCACCGTCATCCGAGGGTTGAGCGATCCGTACGGATCCTGAAAGACGATCTGCATGCGCCGCCGCATCTTGCGCAGCGCTTCACCGCGTAGTGCACGCACGTCAACATTGTCGAATTGAATGGTGCCGTCGGTTGGCTCGACAAGCCGCAGTATGGTGCGACCAGTGGTCGTCTTGCCACAACCGGATTCACCGACGAGCGCCAGCGTTTCTCCGTGTGCAATATCGAACGAGACGCCATCCACAGCTTTGACGTGACCGGTCACACGACCAAACACACCGCTGCGAATCGGAAAGTGTTTCGCAAGGTTTCGCACTTGCAATAGCGGCGACGAGTCCACGTCGCTCATGTGCGGCGGTCAGCGCGTGGCACGCGGCGCTCCGGTTCTTCGATGAGATGACACCGGGCACGGTGCGCGGATCCGACTTGCTGCAATGCGGGTTCTTCGCTCACGCAGCGATCGAATGCGTATGCACAGCGATCGCGGAAACGGCACCCAGTCGGCCAGTCGGTGGACGGCGGCACGGTGCCCGGTATGGTGGTGAGGCGCGTTTGTTCAACGCCCAATCGCGGAACTGCAGCGAGTAATCCTTCGGTGTACGGATGGGCGGGCGCGTCGAACAGCATGTCGACGGGCGCTTCCTCGACAACGCGTCCGGCATACAT
>JAYTTR010000480.1:0-4211 GCA_043744935.1 Gemmatimonadaceae bacterium | reverse complement strand
CCGATTGGTTTCCGCCTCGGCGTCTCGAAGAACTGGCGCTCGACGTGGTACGCAAAACGCGACTTTCCGGCGCTGCTCAAGGAAGACGAGCTGCTGCGGAAGTACCTGAAGGCGCGCCTCAGTGGCGCGGCGATCAGCGACATCACCATTGAGCGCAAGCCGGGCAAAGTGGTGGTGACGATTCACACCGGGCGACCGGGCGTGGTGATCGGGAAAAAGGGCGCGGCCGTTGAAGAGCTCAAGAATGAGCTGCAGCAGCTGAGCGGCAAGGAAGTTGGTGTGAACGTCGAAGAGATCAAGCGTCCGGAAATCGACGCCCAGCTCGTCGCCGATAACATCGCCGCACAGTTGGCACAGCGCATTTCGTTCCGACGCGCGATGAAGCGTGCGGTGCAGAGCGCGATGCGGATGGGCGCAGAAGGGATCAAGGTGAAGTGTGGCGGCCGTCTGGGCGGTGCAGAAATCGCGCGCGTCGAGGGTTACCACGAGGGACGTGTGCCGCTTCATACGCTGCGCGCCAACATCGACTACGCCATCAGCACCGCGAAGACGACGTTCGGCACGATCGGCGTGAAGGTGTGGATCTTCAAGGGTGAGATCGTTGAAGACCGCCGCGGCAAGACTTATTCGACCGACGCGTAAGGGAGACGACCACCAATGCTATCTCCGAAGCGCGTCAAGTTTCGCAAGCAGTTCAAGGGCCGGACAACCGGGATCGCGACCCGTGGTGCCACCGTGGCGTTTGGCCACTTTGGGCTGCAGGCGCTGGAGCCGGGTTGGGTGACGGCCCGTCAGATCGAAGCCGCTCGTGTGGCGCTGACGCGTCACATCAAGCGTGGCGGTAAAGTGTGGATCCGGATTTTCCCGGACAAACCGGTAACGAAAAAGCCGGCCGAAACCCGCATGGGCAAGGGCAAAGGATCGCCAGAACTCTGGGTGGCGGTGGTGAAGCCGGGTCGCGTGATGTTCGAAATCGAAGGCGTCGAAAAATTGCTCGCAAAGAAAGCACTCGGCTTGGCTGCGGCCAAGCTCGGGGTGAAGTCGAAGTTCGTGGCCCGTGAGGAGGCGCACACCGAATGATGAAAGGATCCCAGATTCGCGAGCTCTCCGAACCGGAGATGATCGCGCGGGTGGCCGAATTGCAGGAGGAGCTGTTCCGCCTCCGCTTCCGCGGCGCCACTGAAGCATTGAACGATCCGCTCCGCTTGCGGGTGATTCGCCGCGACATCGCGCGGTTGAAGACGGTGCAGCACGAGCAGGCGACGGCGAAAGCCGGGAAGAAAAAGAAGCCTTCGCGTGCGACCAAGGCAGGGAGATAACCCATGGCTGGAACAACGAACGTGAACGGAAAAGAGAGCGCCGCCGAGCGCAACGCCCGCAAGTCACGCGTGGGCTTGGTGGTGAGCGACAAAATGCAAAAGACCGTGGTCGTCGCGATTGAACGTCGCGTGCCGCATCCGGTCTATGGCAAAATGATTACCCGGACGACGCGCCTGAAGGCGCACGACGAAGAGAACTCGGCGAAGACCGGAGACACCGTGCGTATCACGGAAACGCGTCCACTGTCGAAGGACAAGCGGTGGCGTGTGGTCGAGATCGTCGAACGTGCACGATAAGGGGAAACGGCAATGATCCAGCAGGAATCCATGGTCAAGGTGGCGGACAACTCGGGCGCGAAAACCGCCTTGGTGATCCGCGTGCTTGGCGGTACGCGTCGGCGCTATGCCGGTCTCGGTGACATTGTGATTGTCGCTGTGAAGACCGCGCTGCCAAACGGTACGGTGAAGAAGTCCGATGTGGCGCGCGCCGTGGTGGTGCGCACCGTGAAAGAAACGCGGCGCAAGGATGGCAGTTACATCCGGTTCGATGAGAACGCCGTGGTGATCATCAGCGACGAAGGCGAACCGCGGGCGACCCGTATTTTCGGACCCGTGGCCCGCGAACTGCGCGAGAAGAAATACATGAAGATCGTCTCGCTTGCCCCGGAGGTTTTGTAAGATGCGCGTCAACGTCTATCGAAAGACCCGCGGCAAGCGGAATCGCACGCGTCACGAGATCAACGCCGAGCGCGAAAAGATTCACGTGATGAAGGGCGACACCGTGCGCGTGGTGCGCGGTGATGACAAGGGCAAGGAAGGGAAAGTGCTCCGCGTGTTCCCGAAGACGGGACGGATCACGATCGAAGGGATCAACATTGTGAAAAAGCACCGCAAAGCGAAGCGCGCCGAGGAACAGTCGGGGATTATCGAGATGCCCGCGCCGATGCACGCATCGAACGTGATGCTGAAGGACCCGAAGTCGGGCGCACCCACGCGCATTCGCGCGCGGATCGACACCGACGGCACCAAAGAACGTATCAGTGTAAAGTCGGGTGACGCGGTTGCGCGTCCCACGACGAAGCGCTGAGCGAGGACTGACTGATGGCAACGAAAGAGAAGGGCGAAAAGCCCAAGAAGAGCGCAAGAAAACCCGCCACGCAGGCCGCAGCGCCCAAGGATCACACGGGCGTCGGGCTGCCGGTGCCGGTGCCGCGTCTCCGCAACTATTACATCAAAACGGTGCGGCCGAACCTGGCCAAACAGTTTGGTCTGAAGAACGTGCACCAGATTCCGACCCTTGAAAAGATTGTCCTGAACGTCGGCATGGGCGAAGCGATCAAGCAGCCCAAAGTGCTGGACGCCGTCGTGGACGAGCTCGGAATTATTGCCGGCCAGCGCGCCACGAAGAAGACGGCGAAGCAGTCGATCGCCAACTACGGGTTGCGCGAAGGGCAGGAAATTGGCGCCAGCGTGACGCTGCGCGGCGCGCGGATGTGGGAGTTCCTCGACCGGTTCGTGTCGACGGCGCTGCCACGCGTGCGTGATTTCCGCGGGCTGTCTACCCGGTCGTTCGACGGCCGCGGCAACTACAGCCTCGGCGTCAAAGAACAGATGATCTTCCCGGAGATCAACTATGACCAAGTCGAACAGATTCATGGTATGGACATCACGTTCGTGACGACGACGAACAAGGATGACATGGCATTTGCATTGTTGCGTGAACTCGGCATGCCGTTCCGCGGGGACGATAAGCCGATTGTGGTGCAGGCGAACTAACGCGCACTAACTCAGACGAGAGCAATCGATGGCCAAGAAGAGCAGTCTCGAAAAGAACGACCGCCGCAAGAAGATGACGGCCCAGTATGCCGCGAAGCGCAAAACGCTGAACGCGGTCATGCATAGCCCGAAGGCGACGGACGAAGAGAAGCGGGCCGCACAGGTTGGGCTGCAGAAGTTGCCGCGCAATTCGTCGCCGCAACGCATTCGCAACCGCTGCTCGATGAGCGGTCGTTCCCGCGGGTTTGTGCGCACGTTTGGCCTGAGTCGTATCGCGTTTCGCGATATGGCCCTGATGGGGTTGATCCCAGGGGTTCGTAAGGCCAGTTGGTAGTTTCTGCTTTTTTCTTTCACGTCTTAGAAGTCCGGCCCCGTGCCGGAAACCATAGGACAAAGGGTAACGTCGAATGAGTATGACCGATCCGATCGCCGATATGCTCACGCGGATCCGCAATGCCTGCGGATCGAAGCACCGTCGCGTGGACATTCCGGCATCAAAACTGAAACTCGAAATCGCTCGGTTGTTGAAGGAGAATCACTTCATCACCGATTTTAAGACTGTCGAGAACGACGAAGGTCGTCCGATGCTACGCGTCGTATTGAAGTACGCGCAGGGCGGGCAGCCGGTGATTCGTGAGCTCAAGCGTGTGTCCAGCCCCGGGCTCCGGAAGTACGTCGGGTCCACGGAAATTCCGCGCGTGCGGAACGGGCTTGGCGTCGCGATCCTCAGCACCTCCAAAGGGCTGATGACCGACCGCGAAGCACGGGCGCAGCGCACCGGCGGCGAACTTCTCGCTCTCATCTGGTAAGGGGAACCGAGACTATGTCGCGTATTGGCAAACTTCCGATCAGCATCCCCAAGGGTGTCACCATCAACGTCAACGGCAGCGCCGTGACGGTGAAGGGCACCAAGGGTGAACTGCATCGCAACTTTCATCCCACCATCGGCATCAAAGTCGACGGCGAGGTCTGCACCGTCTCCCGTCCATCCGACGATCCGATGCACAAGTCATTGCACGGTCTGTCGCGCACACTCGTCGCCAACATGGTCGAAGGTGTGACGAAGGGCTTCGTGAGGCAGCTCGAGATTCAGGGCGTCGGCTATAAGGCGGAAGT
>JAYTTR010000479.1:0-16555 GCA_043744935.1 Gemmatimonadaceae bacterium | reverse complement strand
GTGCCTGCAGCGCCACCCGATCTTCCAATTGTGTACGATACGATTGGTTTTCAATAAGTAATCGACGCTTCTCAAGCGCCTGCCCCACGCGCGCGCGTACTTCCTCAATGCTGAACGGTTTTGTGAGATAGTCCAACGCGCCCGCTTCCAGACATCGCACGGCGAGATCCACATCAGACACTGCGGTAATCATCACCACGGCCGTGTCTGGCCAACGACGATGGATTTCCTGCAGGAGTTCACCGCCATCCATCCGCGGCATATGAAAATCGGACAGCACCAGCGGAATCGTTTCGGTATTGAGGAATGCCAACGCCTCAACGCCAGACGATGCTTCATCGCATTGAAAGCCCTCCGCTTCCATCAAGCGTCGGAGTACAGCGCGAAGCGCCGCCTCATCATCGACAATGAGGCATCGCTTGGTGGGGACCTGCGCGGGATTTTGCACGTGCGGCATCAGGCGGCCGGTTGCGGCTCATAGGGTGGTCGCGACCCGCTGCCACGCGGGCTATTTTCCGGATCTGCATCCACCAGACGGAGCCCATGACGCGCATTTTTGACGAAGACACCGCGGGCGGCATCGCGACCCGCGCTATTCACGCTGGACAACGACCGGAGCCCCTCTCGGGCGCCATAATGACGCCGGTCTACCTCACGTCCACGTACGTCCAGGACGGACTCGGCGAGAACAAGGGATACGAGTATGCGCGCGGGAAAAATCCCACGCGTGAAGCCCTGGAGCGCAACGTCGCGACGCTGGAACGCGGTCGTCACGGGTTTGCCTTTTCGAGCGGAATGGGGTGTCTCGACTCCATCATGAAACTGTTCCGCGCTGGCGATCACATTGTCTGCGGAGAGAATGTGTATGGAGGCACGTTCCGACTGTTTGATAAAATCCTTCGTCATCTCGGCCTGTCATTTTCGTACGTGGATACGCGTGATCCGCAACGGGTTGAAGATGCGATGACACCGGCCACGCGCGCGCTGCTGGTGGAGACGCCAACAAATCCTCTGATGCGACTCACAGACCTTGCCGCGATGAGCGTCGTCGCGCAGCGGCATCAGGCTTTGTTGATCGTCGATAATACTTTTGCTACGCCGGTGTTTCAGCGACCGTTGGAACTTGGTGCCGATATCGTGTGGCATTCAACGACGAAGTATATCAACGGTCACTCTGATATGATCGGCGGGATCGCTGTTGTACTTGAGGATGATCTCGCAGCTAAACTGCAGTTCATAAACAACGCAGCCGGCGCCGTACCCGGACCGTTCGACTGTTGGTTGGCACTGCGAGGTACGAAAACGTTGCCGCTGCGGATGAAGCAGCATGATTTGAATGGACGACAGATCGCAAAATTTCTCGTGGAACGTCTCGGTGATGAAAATGTCATCTACCCAGGACTCGAGAGTCATCCGCAATTCGAGTTGGCGAAGCGACAGATGTCGGGGTTTGGTGGCATGATCACACTCGAGATGGGCACGCGCGAACGAGCACGACATGTCCTCGAACACGTGAAAGTTTTCTCGTTAGCGGAGTCGCTCGGCGGCGTCGAAAGTTTGATTAGTCATCCGGCATCGATGACCCATGCGTCGGTTCCCGCAGATAGAAAAGCGGATATGGGACTCTCGGATGGCATCGTCCGGCTGAGCTGCGGTATTGAAGATGTCGAAGACCTCATTGCTGATCTGGATGGCGCACTGCCGAAGTAACCAACGACAAGGCGGAACTTGTAGCGCGAATGGATCGTAGGGCTGCGAGTAACTGTTGCCGCCCGCTGCTCCCGATTGGCCGAATCTCGAGCCTCGTGCTCCCACCTTTTCGAGCCCGCCCATGATCACGCGCGTCCCGCTTACCCATATCTCGTCCGTTAGTTGGGAGCATCCTGCTGATCGCGCTGCGCTGAACGCGCTTCGTGCATTGCCGGGCTTTGATGAAGTGGTGCGCCGCATCGCCGGGACGTTTGGCGAGCGCGGCGTGCGCAATTTATTTCTGGGTGATGCCGTGCTCGTTGGACCGACGCAGCGACCGCAATTGTTCGCGATGTATCAAGAAGTGTTGCAGACAATGGATTGGCCGCCCGAGGGTCGGATGCAGCCGCAATTGTTCGTCACACAGACACCCATCGTAAACGCCGGCGCCGTAGGTTTTGAAAACCCGTTCATTGTGCTGAGCTCCGGCACGCTCGAGTTGCTCGAACCCGATGAGCAGCGATTCATACTCGCCCACGAGTTAGGTCACATCATGACGGGGCACACCACGTATCGCACGATCGCCCTCATCATTTTGTTTTTCGGCATGACGGCATTGCCGATGCTCGCCTCCATTGCATTGCTGCCGTTTCAGCTCGCTCTCTTGGAGTGGTATCGCAAGTCCGAGTTGTCCGCCGATCGCGCGGGCATGCTTGGTACGCAGGATCCACGCGGCAGCTTGATGACGTTTCTGAAGTTGGCCGGTGGGCGGAGCATCGGCGACACCATCGATCTTGATGCGTATCTGGCCCAAGCGGCGGAATACGAAGGCGGAGGCACGGCGTGGGATAGTGTGCTGAAGGCGCTCAACACTGCCTTGCGTGAGCATCCGTTTCACACCGTGCGCGCTGGTGAGCTGCAACGCTGGGAGCAATCGGGCGCCTACGCGACTATGGTCGGCGGCGACTATATCCGTCGCGGATCGGAGGCCGAGCGGCCGCTGCTCGACGATGTGCGGGATGCGACGGACTACTACGCCGATCAGGCCAAGGCCGCCGCGCAAACGGTTGGTGATGTGATTGGTCGTGCCGCTGATGCGTTTCGCGACGCGTTTCGCACGGCGTCGGGCGGTGTGGGCGGTGTGGGCGAAGGTTAGCATGCGCGTGGGTCCGCGCCCGGCGTGAGTCGCCGTCGTTAAGTTTCGCCCGACCGCCGCGTCGGCGTTCCTGATCCAAACTCTATGAAGATTTTGCTCGTCGGCGGTGGCGGTCGCGAACACGCGATCGCCGACGCGCTGTCTCGTGAAAATACCACGGTCGATCTTGTCGCCGCGCCTGGAAATCCGGGCACCGCGCAGCTCGCGCGCATTGTGCCGGTGAAAGTCACAGAGCTCGATGCACTGTGCGCACTGGCCGAAGTGGAGCAGGCACATCTCGTAGTCGTCGGTCCCGAGGCCCCTTTGGCCGAAGGGCTGGTGGATATGCTGCGAATGCGCGGTATTCCAGCCTTCGGCCCAACGGCCGACGCAGCATCCATCGAGACGTCAAAGGCCGATACGAAAGCGATGATGTTGAAAGCCGGCATCCCGACGTCGCCTGCAGAAACATTTCGCGACGCCGCGAGTGCGAAGACGGCCGTGCTGGCGCGCTATGGCGCGCCTGTAGTCATCAAGGCCAGCGGACTCGCAGCCGGCAAAGGTGTGATTGTGTGCTACACGAAGGCCGAAGCATTCGATGCGATTGATCGTATTCTCGACGAGAAAGTATTTGGTGACGCGGGCGCCGAATGTTTGGTCGAAGCCTTCATGACCGGTGAGGAGTTGTCGCTGTTCGCGATTACTGACGGGTATAACGTCTTGCCGATGATTGCAGCGCAAGATCACAAACGTTTGCTTGACGGTGATGGCGGCCCGAATACGGGAGGCATGGGTGCGTACGCGCCCGTGGCCATGAGCACGCCCGCGCTTGTTGATGAGGTGACTGAACGCATTTTGCTGCCAACACTTCATGCCATGCGCAAGCGCGGCGCGCCGTTCACGGGATTGTTGTATGTGGGGTTGATGTTGACGGAAGAAGGACCAAAAGTGGTCGAATTCAACTGTCGATTTGGTGACCCGGAAACACAGGCCATTCTGCCCTTACTGACGAGCAGCTTGCTCGAGCCGATGATGGCCGTAGCGCGCAATGCACGCATCGGCAGTATGCCGCCGTTGCAATGGCGTCGCGATGCGGCGGTCACCACCGTCGTGGCCGCGAGCGGATATCCTGACACACCACGCGCGGATGATGTGATCGAATTGCCGTCGTTCAGTGATGACATTCGCGTGTATCACGCTGGTACCGCGCGCGCGCCTGACGGTACACTCGTCACCAATGGCGGTCGCGTCTTTGCTGTCACGGCGGTTGCTCCCACGTTTGCTGAAGCACAGCAACGAAGTCGAGATGCGGCCGGGCACATTGAATTTGACGGCGCGCAGTATCGTCGCGATATCGGCTGGCGCGAAGCCGCACGCAACGTAGCGGGCGATGCCGGAACTGCCTGAAACGGAAACCATCGCGCGTGATCTCGATGCCGACGTGCGAGGGGCAACCATTTGCGACGTACACGTACACAAGGCTGATGTATTGCGCGAAACATCGAGCGAGGAGCTTTCGCAGGCGTTGCGTGGCGGCACGATCACCCGCGTCTGGCGACGAGCGAAGTTGGTCATCCTCGACGTTGCGCCAGACTGGCACGTCGTCGTACAGCCGCGATTCACCGGCGGCCTGCTCATCGACCACGGCACATTCGCCGCGACCGAATTAGCCTACGTCGCCGTCACGTTGCAGTTCAACGATATGCGATTGCTGCATTACCGCGATGTGCGCCGCCTCGGCACTGTGGCGCTCATGTCGCCAATGCGTTTGGCCGCATACACCGGCGCTCTTGGTGCAGAGCCCCTCGACCCCGCCCTTGACGACGCGGCGTTTTCGGTACTTCTTCGGGGTTCTCGGCGTGCCGTTAAAATCGCGCTGATGGACCAGCGTGTGTTGGCTGGGGTGGGCAACATCTATGCAAACGAGGCGTTGTGGCGGGCAGGCATCGATCCATCGCGAGAAGCGTTCTCGCTATCCAGTGTCGAAACGTCCGCGCTGCGCGTGGCTTTGGTCGACGTATTAACGGCATCCATTGCAGCCCGGGGCACGAGCTTTCGTGACTACCGCGATGCGCGCGGCGAGCGCGGACAATTTGTGGCCCAGCTGGCCGTCTATGGTCGCGCTGGTGAGCAGTGTTTGCGCTGCGGCCGACGCCTTGTTGGGACCCACGCAGTGGACGGCCGCAACTCCGTCTTCTGTGCAACGTGTCAGCGCTAACGCATTACTTGCGGCGTCGTCTCGCCCATGATTGCCCGTGCGCACGTACCGCGCGGTGCCAGAAAGCCACTCGCTGAAACGTCACAACTCGATCTTGCCGTCGGTTCGGCCGAGTCCGATGTGGCGCAACTGCGTGCGCATGTGCGTCACGGTGCGCGCAATCACCCGGGCATCTACATCATGCACGGCGTGCACGGAGAAGTGTTGTACGTTGGCAAGAGTACACAAATTCGCACACGACTGTTGTCATATTTTCGATTGCCGTGGCCCGAACATCGACATGCGCGAATGTTGCGCGAAACGGCGCGCATTGAATGGGAGGAAACACCCAGCGAATTTGCGGCACTGCTGCGGGAAGTGCGCCTCATTCGCACACATTTGCCGCGATACAACGTGCGTTCAGCGCGGCCGCTTGACCGCTGGTGGGTGATCACGATTGGCGACGGTCCGGCCCCGCGGTTGCGCATTCAACGCGCGAGTACCGCTGCACGGAATCGGTCGCGTGCCACCCTCGTCGGTCCGTTCGCGAGTCGGCGCCCCTTGGTTGACGCACTGCGCGTGCTCAATGATGCGTTGGGATTGCGTGATTGCCCGGAGCGCATACCGATGATTTTGCGCGATGCTGGCGACCTCTTTGGCGACACGCTGCACCCCGCACTCACACGCACACCCGGTTGTCATCGTTTCGAAACGCGTCGCTGTCTCGGCCCGTGCGTGGGGGGGTGTAGCGAATTCGAATATCGTACGCAGTTAATGCGGGGGCGAGCGGTGCTCGAGGGACGCGACAACTCGCCGCAGCAGCAAATCGCGCGGGACATGGCAATCGCGAGCGCGTCGCTTTCATACGAGCGCGCCGGCTGGCTGCGCGATCGACTTACGGCATTACAGCAGTTGGAAGATCAATTGTCGCGCGTGCGGGACTCGTTGAGTCGGCCAAGCTTTGTGTATGCGGTGCACGGTGTAAATGGCGAGGATCGTTTGTACTTGGTGCGCAATGGTCGCGTCGCCCATGAAGCGCCGTGCACAGACGACATTGCGATGCGGCTCATGCACGGCCGCGCGACGAGCACCATTGCGAGCGCGATGGCGGCGGAAGCAGATCACCTCGACGAACTGCTCATGATTGACCAATGGTTCCGAACGCGACCCGCCGAACTTGCTCACACTGCGGCGACGGTCACTCTGGCGTTGGCGACACTTCGTCAGGAATTCCCAACGGAATGATCTCCACGTCGGCTTTTCCGTTATCGATATAGAGCTTGGCCACCGACGGCTGCAGTTTGAAACGGCGAGGGCCCGCAGCGCCCGGATTTATTACAATGCGTCGTGCTGCTCGCGTAATGAGTTGTTGATGCGTATGCCCGTACACGATCACTTGCGCATTCATGTAAAGGCTGACCAGCTGCGGCGGCTTCAAATTGGCGAGTTCATGTCCATGTGTGACCAGCACGCGAACGCCGCCAATGGTCTCCTCGATTCGTTCCACCAGATCGGTGCGGCCAGGCGCGTCCGTGTTGCCCCAGACTGCCTGTACCGGCGCGATGGTCGCCAACTCGATGAGTACATCGGGAGGACCAACGTCGCCTGCATGCAAAATGCGGGAAACACCTTTCAAGGCTTGAAAGACTTCGGGGCGAACAAGTCCATGCGTATCGGCAATGAGGCCGATCAGAATGATCCCGCTCACGATTGCATCTCACGTTGCGCCGTTTCACCGTCGCGTCGCCGCCGAAGTTCTATGAGCGCGCTGCGTCCGTCCACGGTGTCTGGAAATCGATCAGCCATGCGTTTCAGTTCTACCATCACACGTCCGTTGTCATTGAGCGGGCCCACATAAAGATCGATCAGGCGATGTGTCGCATATCGCTCGTCTTGCAATGTCGCCTCTTTCACGCGACGAATGCGCTGGAATAATTCGGCCGCGCGCTGCGGATCGTTACCGGCACGCGCGAACAGCTCAGCCTCCGCGCGCAATGAAGCGACGTCATCACCGTGAGTGACGCGGAGTGCTTCAAAAGCGTTGGCGGCGTCGTCCATCCGGCCAATCGCGGCGAGCGCTTCGGCATGCGAATGCACGTGCATTGATCGACCACGGCGACCATGCTTGAGAAACGCGAGTACGGAGCTGAACGGTACCCACTGCGCGAGACGTATCGCACCAAACAGCGCCAGTACACCCAGAACTGCCGTGATGATTGCCACCATGATTCGCGGCGCACCATGCCATCCACTACGCGTCGCCATCGCATACCCCGCGGGTGACAACATCGCCGACAGCATGACACTCAGTACCAGTGTTGACCGCCGTCGTCTCCGTCGTTCCAGGGCCACCGCGACGCGAAGCGCGTCATTGTCAATCATGGACACTGGTCGTTAGCGACTGGGCAATATCACTCACTCGAGCTGCCCCATCGCTGCCCGATCTTGTGCAATACGCCAACATGATCCAGCATGCGCGCAACGACGAAATCGACCAGATCGTTTACGGAAGACGGCTTGTGATAGAAACCTGGTGCGGCCGGCATGACCAGCGCACCGGCGCGTGTGACCTGCGCAAGATTCTCGAGATGAATGAGGGATAACGGCGTTTCACGCGGCACCAGCAAGAGTGGTCGGCGCTCCTTGAGGGTCACGTCGGCCGCACGTTCGACGAGTGATCGTGAACTTCCGTGCGCAATCGCGCTGACCGTACCCATTGAGCACGGACAAATCACCATCCCGCGACTTTTTGTGGAGCCAGATGCCGGCGACGCTCCACGATCATTGTCGTCGAACACCGTCACACAGGCGTCGAATCCGTCTGCACCAACATGTACGCGCAAGCCCTCGAGATCGGAAATTTCGCATTCTGTTTCGAGTAATCGAAAGCCGTGACTCGACACAATTAGCCACGTGCGTATCCGATGCGCAACTAACTGCTGCAGAAAACGCACGGCGTACGGTGCACCCGAGGCACCGGTAATCGCGACCACGAGCGGATCGTCTGCATTGCGGAACGGAGTGTTCACTTTGCCACACCCACACCCAAGGCAAACCCATCGACGCTCAGGAGGCGTGCCAGGACTGTCGTGCACAAAAAGAACAGGGAAATAATGCCGTTCATCGTAAAAAACGCTGCGTTGAGTCGCGAGAGATCATCGGCTTTTACCAACCGATGCTCGCATACAAGCAAACCACCCACCACACCCACGCCAGCGTACAACACTGCCTGCACACGCGGAGCGGTGGGAAGTCCCGCAACGTTCAGAGGATCGGCGAACGCGGCTGATGCGAGACACACGGTCGCGAACAGATGCAGCGCACGCGACAGTCGAATTGCGGCGGGTACGCCGATCGTTGCGGGAATAGAGTGCAAGCCGTTTGCCCGATCAAAGTCTGCGTCCTGCAACGCGTACAAGATGTCGAAGCCGCCCGACCACGACATGATGGCAAGCGCCAGCACGCACAGCAGCCACCACGGTTCGCTCCACGTGCCCGCCACGGCGAGATAGCCGCCAACTGGCGCGATCGCGAGACCAAGGCCTAACCACAAATGCGACCATCGCGTGAAACGTTTGGTGTAACTGTATCCGAGCACCCACAGCAACGCGATCGGCGATAACCAGAAACACAGGGCGTTGAGTGTGTATGACGTATAAATAAATATGACGGACGCGACGAGCACCGACGCCTTTGCTTGCGTGAGCGAGAGGGCTCCGCGAGGCAGTTCGCGCATGGCCGTGCGCGAATTGAGGGCATCGATGTCGCGGTCAACAATGCGATTGAATCCCATGGCAGCAAAGCGCGCGGCGGTAAACGCCAGCAACACCAGACCAACAGTCGGCCACGTGATTGCATGCCGTGCACTCGCGAAAATGACGCCTACCAAAGCGAACGGCATGGCAAATACCGTGTGCGGCAACTTCACAAAACTTGCGAGGCGCACGAGCAGGGAGCTCACGAGAGCCCCAAGGTTGGCCAAAGCGCGTCCACGCTCGCCTTGGTGGCGGTGTCCATCGCGATGACGCGAGGCCACGCTCTCGTCGACCCTTCTTCAGGCCATTTTCGCGTTGCATCAATTCCCATCTTGCTGCCATACGTGAAGGCGCGACTCGCATGATCGAGCACGTCAACCGGCCCCATGGTAAACCGTACATCGCGCTCTGGATCGATGTTGTTGAGCGCCGCCCACCACGCTTCCACCGGATTGCGCACGTTGACTTCCTTGTCGACCACCACCAACACTTTGGCCAATGACATCAGTCCTTGTCCCCATAATGCATGCATCACCTTGTCCGCGTGTCCGGGATATTTCTTGTCAATCGACACGAACACCAGATTGTGGAACCCGCCTTCTGCGGGCATATGGTAGTCGACCACTTCCGGTGTCGTAAGTTTCAGAAGTGGCAAAAAAATGCGCTCAGTCGCATGACCGAGGTAGAAATCCTCCATCGGTGGCCGACCAACAATTGTCGTCGCGTAGATGGCGTTCTTCCGCATCGTCACGGCCGTCACGTGCACTTTGGGATACAGGTCGGCCTCCGAGTAGAAGCCGGTGTGATCGCCAAACGGCCCTTCGGTCACGAGCGGGTCTGATGGATCGATGTAGCCTTCGATGATAAAATCCGCGTCTGCGGGCACTTCGAGATCACACGTGACAGCCTTCGCCAGTCGTACGGGATCACGTCGCAAAAATCCGGCAAATAGAAATTCGTCGATGTTTGGCGGCAACGGCGCAGAGGCCGAATACATGCTGGCCGGATCTGCACCAATGGCGATGCAGACCGGCATCTTCTCGCCTCGCTCGGCCATTTGTCGCATGTGCTCCGCGCCAGTCTTGTGTCGCTGCCAATGCATCGCCACGGACTGTTTATCGAGTTGCTGCACGCGATACATCCCGACATTGCGGATGCCGCGCGCGGGATCTTTCGAGATGACCATCGTCAACGTGATGTATGGTCCACCGTCTTCCGGCCAGCAGGTCAGCACCGGAATTTTATCAAGATCGATATCGTCGCCACGCCACACAATTTCCTGACAAGCCGGCGTACCCGACTTCACGCGCGGTGGAAACTTTGCGATCTCCATCAGGCGCGGCAACAGTGACAGCTTGCCGAGAAATCCTTCGGGCACCTTGAGATCAAGCAACTGCGTGATGCGCGCGCCGATGTTGTCGAGATCATCAACACCCAATGCCATTGCCATACGACGCATCGAACCGAACAGGTTGATCGCGACGGGATACGGCGAGCGAGTCCCGTCGCGTAGCACTGGGTGTTCAAACAGCAACGCCCGGCCGCCGTTGGCCTGCTTTGAAACGCGATCAGCGATTTCGGTAAGTTCGAGATGCACGCGGACGGGTGCGGTGACGCGGTGTAGTTCCCCCGCGCGATCGAGCGCCGTGATGAAATCCGAGAGGCTGTCGAGAGACATGTCGTTACGGGTGAAGACGGTGCGGACGGCGGCTCACGCGCCCGCCACGACACCAACGTGTATTGCCGCGACGCCAAACATGAGCCGTCGCCATGTGACGGTCTCGAATCCCGCGCGCCAGAGATGATCGGCCAGACGTTCCTCCGTTGGAAACTGAGCGACGGACATTGGCAGGTATGTGTACGCCGAACCATGACCGCTCACGAGGCGCCCCACCAGCGGCAGTACGTGATGGAAGTACGCGTGGTACAGCGTGCGTATCACGGCGCTCCGCGGCGTCGAAAATTCAAGAATGACGAAGTGTCCGCCAGGCTTGATCACACGACGTGCTTCGCGCAACGCGACCTCGAGGTTGGCGACATTCCGAATACCAAAGGCCACAATGCCGCCGTCGAGGGTCGCATCCGCGAACGGCAACGCGAGTGCATCCGCACCAACGGGCGACAACACATCGCGACTCGCCTTGCCCATACCGTACTGGAGCATCGGCACCGCGAAATCTGCCCCAACGACGAAGCCCGCAAAACCACGTTGACGAGTGAGCGTTGCTCCAACGTCCAGCGTGCCAGCGCACAGATCAAGGTACGTCCCTGAAGGACGCGACGTCCAGTCAAGCGCACGCAACGCGCGGCGTCGCCATGCCTTGTCGATGTTCAGCGACAGCACATGATTGAGCAGATCGTAGCGGGGTGCGATGTCCGCGAACATCTGTTGCACATACTCACGCTTTCCTTCACCGCGCGCCGCGCCTTCAGCCGCCTTCGAGGACCGGTGGTCGAGATTCGCGGCGGTATGGCCAGCAGGTCGTGGAGCGGGGGTGACAGGCATAGTCGAAACATTGAGAGGCGCGAGAGAGCGAGCAAGCGCTGGTCACACTTGCGTCACGGGGCTAGCTTGCCCTCGTTCCTGCGGCACTCTGCCGCCCGCCGGGCTGACGTCAGCACTTTGAATGCAGAATCCCGACGAGCTGGCCACCCTCCCAGATGCCGACGTTGTTCGCCTCGCCCAGCAGGGTCGCGAGCTCGCGTTTCGCGAACTGGTGCGCCGCTACGAGCGGCCGGTGTTTTCGCTTGTCTTCCGCATGGTTCGCGACCGGGAGCTCGCTGAGGATTTGTCGCAGGACGCGTTTGTGAAGGTGCTGAATCACATCGACCGCTACAGTCCCGAGTTCAAATTCTCGAGCTGGTTGTTCAAGATCGCGAACAACGTCGCGATTGATCATTTGCGTCGGCGACGGATCGACACCATCAGCATCGACGGCTCACCGCATGCTTCGAGCGCGTCGGAGGTCGAGTCGACGAGGTTTGACCTCGCCTCCGACCAAGAAAACGCCCTCGATGAGATGGAGGCCAAGGAGCTTGGGTCGGCTATCGAACGCGCCATCGCGTCGCTCCGCCCTGAGTATCGCGCGTGCATCATGCTTCGTCATGTGGAAGGCCGTTCATACGAGGAGATCGCGGCAACGCTCGACCTCCCACTCGGCACGGTGAAGACATACATCCATCGGGCGCGACACGAGTTGCGGAAGGCGCTGGAGCCGGTTCGTGAGTAACCGTCGTCACATCGCGCGCGCCGATGTTTGGGTAGCGCGTTGTCCGCATTTGCTTTTTGAAACTCCTCGCGTTCCCCGGCGTAGATCCTGGTGGAGGCATTCGTGCACGATAGACATCTGAGACCTGACGAATTCGAACTCCTTCTTGACGGTGAAGAAGGCTTTGGCGTTGCCCCCCTCAGGGCACACGTCAAAATTTGTGCATCCTGCCACAGCGAATACGAGCAGGCGCGCGAGCTGATGATTGCACTCGATACGTTGCCCGATTTCGCGCCGTCGCGCGCGTTCGCCGATCGGGTGATGAGTCAGGTGCAGGTCTTTGAGCCGTGGCATGCGGCGGCCCTTACGACAGCGAAGCAATTTGTACCGGCCACTCGCCCGGCCCGTGTCGCCGCAGGTGTTGGGGCCGCGCTCTCCGCTGGCGCGCTCACGGCGAGCGCTACGTGGGCGGTTGCGAGGGGAGACATTGCGGTACTGCTCGCGCAAGTTGGCCTTGAGAAGTTTCGCGATCAGGTTGGGGCGGCGTTTAGCGACGTGATGGCAACCATCGTCGGACAGCCTGGCTTGAACGCGTTGCGTCACGGGAGCCCCGAAATTGCCGCAATGACGGTAGGCGGCTTTGTGGCGGTGGTCGGCGTCGGCGTTGTTGGATTGCGCACGCTGGCGACCGCGTCTCGTCGTTCGACTCGATAGCGGACGACAACTACAATGCTGACCAGCGGACTGCTGCCAATCGCTGGTGTGTTTGGTATTGCATTGCTCATTGGTTTGATCGTGTTGATGAGCGCGGAGGAAACGCTCACCACGGTTGCACGGGCGGCCGCTCGCGATATCTCCGGCAGTTTTTGGTTGGGATTGTTGTGGCAGCTCCTCGCGGCACCGCTGCTGCTGGTGATCGTCGTTGGCTGCGCGGTAACCATCATTGGAATTCTTGCGATTCCGGTCGCGGTGCTGGCGTGGGCTTTGGCGTACACGGGTGCGTTCACGCTTGGTCTGCTTGCCGTGGCGCTGCTGGCCGGTCGGGCACTTGCTGGGCGTGGTACTGGTACGAATGCTCGCGCCGTGGCGTTACGCGGCTTGGTTGTCGGCCTCGCGTCGCTGAGCAGTGTTTGGTTTGCCGCGTCGCTGCTCGAACGTGTGGCAATTGCGGGTGCGCTCGCCCGCTTGGTGGCCGTCGCCTTTACTTGGGCAGCGGCAACGGTTGGTCTAGGCGCGGTGGTGAAATCGCGCGGTGGCATTTTGAAGATGCGTTTCGAAAGCACTACCACCGAATCGTCTGTTCCGTCGTGGCAAACGCCAACGCCGGTGAGCGGAGTGGTGGCTGCGCGTCGACCAGTCACAACAACGCCCACGCATTCTCAGGCGCCTAATCCGGAGTTGTAGCGCCTACCGTTCAAAAAGACTTGTTAATGGCACCGCAGTTTATGCTGGCATCAAGCGCACACGCTGTCCTCGAACGAGCCGCAGTCGCGACGCGGCATGTCCATCTCGCACGGCAATCTCCAGCAGGCCGCTTGAACCAGTAAGCGCGACGAGTTCTCCAGACAGTGCGTCCGCATAGGTGCGTACGACGCGCACGGTTTGCGAACCCACCATGACGCTACTCACATCGCGTGCCAGCAAGTTGGTTATCGCATTGCCAAAACTGTCGATGGTGAGCACCTCTCCCTCGACAATACCATCCGCATTGCGACGTGGTTGCGGTGTACGTCGGCGTTCCGCCTCCGAGAATGGATCGCCCAATACATCGAACTCCACACCCATCGCTAATTGCGCGGCGACGGGCGCAAATACATCGCGGCCGTGAAACGTTGGTGACGCCGACGCATCGATCGGCAGTGTGATCACTCGCGCGTCGAGCGAGAACAAGGCGGGTGATAACACCCCGTTGTCTGGACCCACGAGATAGCGTCCTTCGCTCGCCACCGCGATCGCCGCACGCGACGATCCAACACCGGGATCGACCACTGCGAGGTGCACAGTGCCAATCGGAAATCGTTTCCAGAACCGCGCTAAAGTCAGTCTCGCAAATTCAACGTCCTGTGCTGGCACGTGATGCGACATATCAAGCAACGGAATTCCCGGCGCAAGTGTGGTGCACACGCCTTTGATCTCAGCGACGTATCCGTCGGCTGTACCGAAATCGGTGAGGAGCGTGATGGCTGGTGCGTACATACGTCGTAACGTACAAGAAGTCGTGCAATGTCGTGAGGCCACGCGCGCATGCGTCAGAGCGTGGATTTCCGCCAACGACCACTCGCCCATAACGCCGACATCGCGACCCCGCGCGCCGCGGCGGTCAGCGCCAAGGTCCACCATAGCCCGCTGGTTCCCCATCGCGCCGCACTCCATGCGGCCAGTGGAATGCGCATCACCGTAATCGCGGTGGACGCGAGCATTGGCGGCAACGTCCACCCTGCTCCACCCATTGCACTTTCCAACACCACTTCGGCGCCGAGAAATAGTTGCGAGAAGGCCGCAATCCGCAGATAACGCGCCGTCTCGGCTACCACCGCTGGATCCGTTGAAAAAATACGTGCAAACCATGTGGGTGCGAGCGTCGTGATCGTGGCCATCACGGCACCCAGGATGCTCACTGACGCCATTGCGCTCCATCCAGCACGTCGAGCACGATCAATGTCGCCGGCTCCGATGCTTTGCCCCACGATCGCGGCAACCGCGGCGCCAAATCCAACAGCGACGACATAAACAATGCTTTCAACTCGAAAGCCGAGTCCGAGCGCGGCGAGTGCGGGCGTCCCAAACTGACTTGTTGTACGCGTGAGCACCACGTAAATCGCGCTGAAGGCCACCCCCGTTGCCGCTGCGGGCGCGCCAATCCGCGCAATCGCACCCAATATCTGTAATCTCGGCCGCGCAAATACAATCATGTTGCGGCGCGTGAGGAGTACGATGCCCAACACGAAGCCGAGACCGCGCGGCACGAGTGTCGCAAGCGCCGCTCCCGTCACGCCCATCGCGCGAATGGGGCCGAGGCCAAGTATGAGGGTTGGATCGAGTACGAGGCCGAGCACTGTTGTAATGGCGAGCACGTACAACGGTGTGCGTGTATCACCGCTTGCACGAAATGCGGCGTCGACGGCGAAGAACCCGAAGATGAGCGGCATACCAAGCAGATATGTACCCAAATAGCGTTTGCCGATCACTGTGACCGCGTCACTAGTGCCGAGCAATACAAAGAGTGTTGACAACAGCACTGGCGCGAGGAGTGCTATGATCACGCCCAGCGTGACGGCAAAGAGTACCCCTTCGCCGACGGTCCGTGCAGCTTCAGTCGGTCTACGTTCACCATGTCGGCGCGCGGCGATCGCATCGACACCAATGCTGACCAATTCTCCAATTGAAATAACGAGCCAGATCCAAAAGATGGATGACGTTGCCGCCGCCAGCGCATCCGCATTGAGATACCGTCCAATCCAAAACGTATCGACCGTGTGAAACATGGTCATCAATAAATTCGCGACGACTGCGGGAATGCCCACACGGCGAATGGTGCGCGCGAGTGGTTCGCCGACGAGCGCTCCACTCGGTGCATCGCCCTCCGGAATTGGTCCGGACGGCGCGTCGGGAAACGAGAGGTGCTGTGTCAGGCGGGGTATCGTTCGGCGATGCGTTCCAGCACGCGATCCGCGATTGACTCCAACGCGCGCGCCGCTTTCGATGTTGGCTCAGCGACAACAATTGGCCGACCGGTATCGCCACCCTCTTGAATACGTGGATCGAGTGGTACTTGCCCGAGCAGCGGCAAGTTGCATTCTTCGGCGAGTCGCGCGCCACCGCCCGATCCGAAAACGGCGATTGGTTTACCGGTTTCCGGATTTTCAAACCACGAGATGTTCTCGACGATGCCGAGCACTGGTACCGACGTCCGCTCGAACATTTTTACGCCGCGTAACGCGTCGCCGACGGAGACCTGTTGCGGCGTTGTCACAATCACGGCGCCGTGTACCGACGTCGCTTGCACGAGCGAGAGTTGCGCGTCGCCGGTGCCGGGCGGCATGTCGACAATGAAATAGTCCAGCTCTCCCCACGCGACATCGCGCAAAAACTGCGTGATGATTTTCATGACAATCGGGCCGCGCCAAATTGCCGGCTGTTCCCGTTCGATCAAGAAGCCGAGAGAGATGACCTTGACGCCGTGCGCCTCGAGCGGAATGATTTTTTCGTCGATCACTTTGGGCGCGGCATCGACACCGAGCATGAGTGGGAGATTTGGCCCGTAGATATCAGCATCCATGATGCCGACGCGCTTCCCGCGTCGTGCGAGTGCAAGGGCCAGGTTCACGGCCACCGTACTTTTGCCAACGCCACCTTTCCCGGACGAGATCGCGATGATGCGACCAAGGTTTGGATACAGGACGGGCGCGGGAACCTGCGGTGGCGGCTTGGGTGCGGCTACGCTGTCCATGACCGGCAACGAGCGACCGCCGGACGCGGAACGAGCTGGTGTTGGTGGCTGTGCTGCGGCGGCCTGCGCGGGGTCGCGCACGTCGACGCGCACATCAACGACGCCGTCCAGCGCCTCGAT
>JAYTTR010000478.1:0-4216 GCA_043744935.1 Gemmatimonadaceae bacterium | reverse complement strand
GATACGTGGACGAACGTGGTCAGCGTCAAGTTTACGCAAGACCGTCCGGGCTTTCAGTTTGATAATATCGTGCTGAATAATGGCCCGACGGTCGCGCCGGAGCCTGCCACAGTCGCCTTGCTGGCGGTGGGACTGGCATCGATGATCGGTTTCGGTTCGCTTCGCAATCGGACGCGCACCTAACGATGTTGTAGCAGGGCAAGATGGTGGTGGTTTCGTGAAAAAGGCGCTCAAGTGAGCGCTTTTTTCCGTTTTGTAATGCGAGATCCGGGCAAGACGGCCCCGCGTGGCAGGTGGCGATTGCCGAGAGCCGCACGGCATGGCGGTCGGGTATGGAGCGGCCTAGCAACGCGGCTTGTCTCCGGTGATCCGCCGCCATATCGTCATATGTTGCACTTCCCGATGACGCGCAGCCGTGGTCGTGTCCGTTTCCTTTCGCCGGGTAACTCCGAACGTATCGTGCACAATATGAACAAGCTTACCGCGCGCTCGACGTTCATCGCACCAGTGCTCGTGCTCGCATCCGCGATCGCCTGCGCCTCAGGAACGCGTCGCCCCGCCGTCGCGCCGTCAAGCACGAGTGCCGCCGTAACACCAGCCCCAGCGGCCGAAGCACCAATGTCCGACCACATGATGCACGCCGGCATGTCGATGCCGGTCACCATCCCGGCCGGTGCACTGTACACCGCGGCCGACGTCGACTTCATGCAGGGAATGATTGCCCACCATGCGCAAGCCATTTACATGTCGCGCTTGGCCGAATCACGCGGGATCAATCCGCGCGTCCTTCGCTTTGCAAAGAAGATCGACCAATCGCAGCGCGCCGAAATTCGGTTGATGCAAGAATGGCTAGTGGCCAACCGGCAGATGGCGCCTGACACCAATTCGTTTCGCACGATGATGATGGCGGGCATGCTCACCAACGCGCAGTTGGCGACACTGGAAGCAACGCGTGGCGCGGAGTTTGACCGACAGTTTCTCACGCTCATGATTCAACATCACGAAGGCGCACTGAAAATGGTGGCCGATCTTTTCGCCACACCGCGCGCCGCGCAGGACGTCGATATCTCGGTCTTTGCCAACGATGTCGAACTTGTACAAACCGCCGAGATCGCACTGATGCACCAAATGCTGGCCGACCTTTAAAGAACGGAGTTTTGCTCGATGATCCCAACGCACCTGTTTCGCTCGCGTCTCGTACGACCTTTCCTTGCAATCGCCGTCGGCTGCTCACTGTCGGCCGTCACCTCACTGCACGCACAGACGTACCCAACCGGAAACGATCCGCGTAACGGTTTGAAGTCCGGAGTACTCGATGCCGGCATCGCAATCAGCGGCATGAAACAGTTGTCGTTCACACCGAAGGCGGCCGAGTTCGATACCGCGCGCGGCCTGACGTTTGTGAACTCCGACATGGCATTTCGCGGATCGTATGTCTACCAGGGGAACTTCGCAGGGTTTTCGATTTGGGATGTGAGCAACACCGCACATCCGGTGAAGGTTGCCGTGGTGTCCTGCATCACGTCGCAAGGTGATCCATCGATTTACGGCAACCTGCTCTTCATCTCCGCAGAAGGCGCCGGAAATCGCAATGACTGTGGCAAGGGCGGTGTGCAAAATCCTGCCGATCACATGGCAGGCGTGCGCATTTTCGATGTGTCCGATCCGAAAACGCCGAAGCTGATCAAGAACGTGCAAACGTGCAAAGGTTCGCACACGCATACGATCGTGCCAAGTCCGACCGACAAGAACATTATCTATCTGTATGTATCAGGCAGCCAAGGCGCGCGACCTGAAACTGAAATGGCCGGCTGCATAGCAAAAGACGATCCCGCCGACACCACGAATTCGATGTATCGGTTGGACGTGATCAAAGTGTCGTTGAAAAATCCAGAGCAGGCGTCCGTCGTAACCGGCGCACGCATCTTCACGGACATGATGCCGGCGCCGCGTCGGGCCGGTGCGGCCGAGCGTCGTCCACGCGGTGCAGATTCTGCCACAGCAGCAGCAGCGCCCACACCGCCACCAACGGGTCCGAGAAATTGCCACGACGTGAGCGCATATCCGGCCATGCATTTGCTCGCCGGCGCGTGCGGCAGTTACGGCTTGCTCGTCGACATCTCCAACCCGGAAAAGCCTGTTCGTCTCGATGCAGCGGCTGACACAAATTTTTCACTGTGGCACACCGCCGTCTTTAGCAACGATGGCGCAAAGGTCGTGTTCACTGATGAATGGGGCGGCGGCACGTCGCCAAATTGTCAGGCCAACAACATGATGGAAATGGGTGGCAACACAACACTCAGCATCGATCGCTCGAAGAAGTTCAAGCAGCACGCGTACTTCAAGATTCCAACCGCTCAGAGCGCGCAAGAAAACTGTGTGTCGCACAACGGAGCCCTCGTGCCGGTCCCTGGTCGCGACATCATGGTGCAAGGGTGGTATCAGGGCGGCGTCGACATCATCGATTTCACTGACGCCGATAAACCGTTTGAAATCGGATTCTTCGATCGCGGACCTGTTGATGCACCACCACTGATCGATGCGGGTCCAACCGGCGGTGCCCGTGCACCAGCGCGCGGAACGATTGGCGGCTCGTGGGGCGCGTACTACTACAACGGAGCGATCTATTCGTCCGAAATGGCGCGCGGTCTCGACGTTCTCGAACTCGTGCCCTCGGCACATCTCTCCGCGAACGAAATTGCGGCAGCGAAGTTGGTAGTGCTCGACCAATTCAATCCGCAAAGTCAGCCGCACATCACGTGGCCGGCGGCATTTCCCGTCGTGCGTTCCTACCTCGATCAACTCGTACGCAACAACGGTCTCGCGTCAACGCGCACCTCGGCGATTGATGCGGCACTGAGCGCGGCAGAAAAGCAAACCGGTGCAGCGCGTGGCGCTTCGTTGCGTAAACTCGCGCAGCAAGTGGATGCGGACGCCGCGAAGGCGAAAGACGGCGCGCGCGTGCGTGCAATGTCTGGCGAGATGAAGCGATTGGCGGCGGTGTCGAAGTAATTTCGCGACGCAGAAGTTTTTGTTCTCGCATCACCGGCTCGCGAATTTGCGAGCCGGTGATGTTTTTTATTCCCGACTGATGGGACGGACGAAAGGAGCTGTATTTCAGATGCGAACAGCAGAAGTTGCATAGACCACTGCCGGCATTTACCGGCAGGCTCGCTCGACCTCTCCTTCATCGCACGTGTGGTACCGGGAACGTGTTAGCACTATCTGGAATATCTACGTAAGCCGGATCTGCGCACGTGGCCTGTGGTACCCAGCAGCTCGCGTTGTCTCCAACGTACCTCGTCACCCGCCCTATCTCATGCGAAAACAGCTATACGCCGCGCTTGTGTTAGCCGTAGTACATGCGATGCCATGCCATGCGCAGATGTTTCCGTTCAGTCAGCGCGGTACGGTACAGCAGACCGTGGCTTTCACCGATATCTCAATCGAGTACGGGCGTCCGACAGCAAGAGGCCGCGCGTTATTCGGCGCACTCGTTCCGTGGGATAGCATTTGGCATCCCGGTGCCGACAATGCAACGAGTATTCGTTTTTCGCACGACGTACTGATCGACGGACATGCGCTGAGCGCTGGCGCGTATTCACTGTGGTTGATTCCGCGTGCACGCAAAGCGTGGACACTCATCCTCAACCGTGCGACAAACATTTCGCACACACCGTATCCCGGCGTCGATAAAGACGTCATGCGTCTCGACATCACGCCAGATTCCAGCGCGTATCTCGAGGCTGTGTCGTACTCCTTTCCGATCATACAGCGCGATGAAGTGGTGCTTCGATTGCAGTGGGGGAGCATCGGGATCGCCACGCGAATCAAAGCACCCTATCGCCCAGCCGCCGCAGACACGATCGCGCCCTAGCCTGCGCCCAGAACCGCAGCAACAACTGCAAACGCAATCAGCAACTCCAATGGCGGTGCGAACACGGTGTGCTCGGCCCGGACGAGCAGGACCGCTCACTGACGTTCAACAGGTGCAATCCATCGCACTGCTTCGCGATTCTGACAATGTGCCGTTCGTAACGGATCCGAGCGGTGGAACTGCTATTAGCAGTGGGACCTTCGCGTTCGTCGACGTGACTGAGCAAAGGATCGTCGTGCTTGACCCGACAGGTCAGCGATTGCAATCCCTCGGAATCCCTCCCCGCGGATACGCTCGTCGGCTTCGACCAATTGAAGCAGTCCGCCGCGTTCTCCCAAG
>JAYTTR010000477.1:0-4236 GCA_043744935.1 Gemmatimonadaceae bacterium | reverse complement strand
GGGCAGAGATCGCGCAAATCGTTGATGGTCTCACGAAGATCGCCAATTTGCCGTTGTCGTCACGTGAAGAGCGACAGGTCGAGAATTATCGCAAGCTGTTGCTGTCCATCGCGAAAGATGCACGCGTTATCCTCATCAAATTGGCAGATCGTCTGCATAACATGCGGACGCTTGATTGGCTGACACCGGAAAAACGTCGGCGCATTGCGCAGGAAACGCGCGATTTGTATGCGCCGCTCGCGCATCGGTTTGGTATGGCCAAGGTGCGATGGGAGTTGGAAGACCTCTCCTTCAAGCACCTCGAACCCGACGCCTATAAAACGCTCGCAAAGTTGGTGGCGGCGAAACGCGGCGAGCGCGAATCGCTGATTGCGCAGATGCGTGAACCGCTCGAAAAACGTCTGTCTGACGCGGGTATTCTCGACGTTGAGGTCACCGGTCGACCCAAACATTTGTGGTCGATTTATAAAAAAATGCAGCAACGCGATCGACCCTACGAAGATATTTACGACTTGCTTGCCGTCCGGGTCATCGTTCCCAATGTGCTGGAATGCTATCACGCGTTGGGTGTGATTCACGACGGGTGGACGCCGGTGCAGGAGCGCATCAAAGACTACATCGCGCAACCGAAATCCAACGGGTACCAGTCGTTGCACACCACGGTATTCGGTCCGGGACGACAGTTATTCGAAATTCAGATTCGCACCCGGGACATGCATCGCACCGCCGACTTCGGTATCGCGGCGCACTGGCTGTACAAAGAGGCAAACAAAACATCGGGTGACCTCGACAAACAGTTGGCGTGGTTTCGCCAAGTGCTGGAGCTGCAGCTCGACGCAGAGACACCAGGCGAATTTCTCGAATTCTTGAAGCTCGACTTGTATCAAGACGAGATTTTTGTGTTCACGCCGACAGGCGACGTGATCCAATTGCCAAAGGGTGCGACGCCGATCGATTTCGCCTTCGCGGTCCACACGCAGGTGGGCGCACGCTGCGCTGGCGCGAAAATCAACGGGCGCATTGCGCAACTCTCGAAAGAGCTCAAAAACTCCGAGACGGTCGAGATTCTCACCAATCCCAACGCGCGGCCAAGTCGGGACTGGCTCGCGCATGTGCGCACGGGTCGCGCGCGACACAAGATTCGACAGTATCTCCGGTCCGAAGAACGCACGTCCGCCATGCGGCTTGGACGAGAAATTCTTGAGCGTGAGCTACGACGTCGTCGCTTGCCGAAGGTAGATGACGCGGGGCTCGCGCCGGTCGCAAAGCTGTTGAAGCTCAAGGACGCAAATCAGCTCGTGGCAGCGATCGGGCAGGGCGAACTGCAGGTGATGCACGTGCTGAAAGCTTTGCATCCACAGTTGGAATCTGCAACCGACGTCGTCGAGAAGCCGAGCACGCTCGAACGCCTTGTTGACCGTGTGCGCGGAACGGGGAAGGGCGTCCGCATCCAGGGCGCTGACGGCCTGCTGGTGCGCTATGCGCAGTGTTGTCAGCCGGTGCCGGGCGACAAGGTGGTCGGCTACGTCACACGTGGGCGTGGCGTAAGCATTCATCGTGGCGACTGCCCCAATTTGCTGTTGCTCGTGCACGAGCCCGAGCGGCGCCTCGATATCGACTGGCATGAAATGGCGGGTGAGCGGTTCATCGTGCGGCTCGCCATGGAGGGCAATGATCGACGCGGCCTGTACGCAGACCTCGCCGCCGCGGTGAGCGCGACGGGCACCGACATCAAGAGTCTCGAACTCAGGACGATCGACGGACGCGTGACTGGCGCGGCCATGGTTGAAGTTGAAAATCTGGCGCATCTCGAGCGCATCATCAAAGCAGCGCGGCGCGTAAAGGGCATCGCAGCCGTGAGTCGGCGTGAACGCTTGACCACCGAGGAATAGGCGGCGTCGTCGTGTTTGGGCTGCACTCGCCGTTGCCCGAACAAACGCCGATGTTTTCTGCTATATTACACAATGTCCGCTGACTTCAAACTTCAAGCACCGTTCGTGCCCGCTGGCGATCAGCCGCGAGCCATTGCCGAGCTTTCGCGCGGTCTTGATCGCGGCGACAAGTATCAAACGCTGCTCGGCGTGACTGGTTCTGGTAAAACGATGACCATCGCGAACGTCATCGAATACTACAAGCGACCCACGCTTGTGCTCTCGCACAACAAAACGCTGGCCGCGCAATTGTATGGGGAGTTGAAGAGCTTTTTCCCGAACAATGCGGTTGAGTATTTCATCTCGTACTACGACTACTATCAACCCGAGGCGTACGTACCGTCGAGCGATACGTTTATCGAGAAGGACGCCAGTATCAACGAGGACATCGACCGGCTGCGGTTGCGGGCAACGTCGTCGTTAATGGAACGCGAAGATGTGGTGATCGTATCGACTGTGTCCGCTATTTACGGTCTGGGCGATCCCGTTTCGTATCGCGATCGCATGGTATCACTCGTGGTCGGCCAGCAGATTGCGCGCGACGATATTTTGCGGGCGCTCGTCGGGATCCAGTATCAGCGCAACGATGTTGCCTTTGATCGCGGGACGTTTCGCGTGCGCGGCGACACGGTCGAGATCTATCCGGCGTATGAAGAGCAGGCGGTGCGCGTCGAGCTCTGGGGTGACGATATCGAGCGCATCTCGAAAATCGACCCGCTCACTGGCGAAACGATCGCGGCGCTCGAACGCACGGCTGTGTATCCGGCAAAACATTTTATCACCAATCGGCCAACTGTAGAACGCGCGATTGTCTCCATCAAGGACGAATTGGCGGCGCGTTTGATTGAGTTACGCGAGGCGGGCAAGCTGCTCGAAGCGCAACGACTTGAGCAACGCACGCACTTCGATATCGAGATGCTGTTGGAGATTGGCACGTGCGCGGGCATCGAGAATTATTCACGGCACATCAGCGGACGCGAAGCGGGAGAGCGGCCGGCCTGTCTGCTGGATTATTTCCCCGACGACTATCTCGTCGTCGTTGACGAGTCCCATGTCTCGTTGCCGCAGGTGCGTGGCATGTACAACGGCGACCGTGCGCGGAAGCTCACGCTGGTGGACTACGGCTTTCGGTTGCCGAGTGCGTTGGATAACCGGCCGCTGGTGTTTGAGGAGTTCATGATGCTCGCACCGCGACTGATCAATGTTTCGGCCACACCAGGCGAGCTGGAGTTGCAACTCTCCGAGGGCGTGGTGGTGGAGCAAGTTATTCGACCCACGGGGCTGCTCGACCCCGAGCTTGAAGTGCGACCAGTGAAGGGACAGGTCGACGATTTGTTACATGAAATCCGCTTGCGCGAACGTAAAGGCGAGCGCGTGCTCGTCACGACGCTCACCAAACGCATGTCGGAAGATCTCACGGACTATTTGCAGCAAATGGGTGTGCGCGTGCGGTACATGCACTCCGACATCGATGCCATCGAACGTGTCGAAATTATTCGCGGGCTTCGGCTCGGCGAGTTTGACGTGCTGGTTGGCATCAACCTGTTGCGCGAAGGACTGGATATGCCGGAAGTCTCGCTCGTCGCGATTCTCGACGCCGACCAAGAGGGATTTTTGCGCAGTGACCGTTCGCTCATTCAAACGATCGGACGTGCAGCGCGGCATCTCAACGGTCGTGCAATTTTGTACGGCGATCGCATTACGGGCTCGATGCAACGGGCAATTGATGAAACGACGCGACGGCGCGATATTCAACGTGAACACAACGAACTCCACGGCATCATTCCGCACGGTGTTGTGAAAAGCGTCGACGAGGTACGATTTATTACGCGAGTCGCGGACGCGCGTGTCGAAAAAGATCCGGGCGCCGCGCCTGCGACACGGAAGATCGGCGGTGAGTCTGCTCCGCGGTCTCGCGACGACTTGCAAACGCTGGTTGGCGAACTTGAAACGGCGATGCGCGAAGCGGCCATCGCACTCGATTTCGAGGCTGCCGCGCGATTGCGCGATCAACTGTTTGAAGTACGAACAGCGTTGGGTGACAAGCCGTCGCAGGCGCGTGGCAGTGAGCAAGCGCCAAAACGACCACCCGGAAGTTCTCCGTCACGCCGATTCGGTGGCAAGCGTGGTCGCTGATCCTGAACAGCCTGACGGTGCAAGATTGGCGCACTTGCTGGAACGCGGCGCTCCGCGCGCGCCGGATCTCGACACACTCGAAGCGTGGGGACGCGCCCTTGGCGCGGTGCTTCCTCGACCAAGTGTGATTACGCTCGCGGGAGATCTCGGCGCTGGGAAAACCACACTG
>JAYTTR010000476.1:0-16653 GCA_043744935.1 Gemmatimonadaceae bacterium | reverse complement strand
CGGAGGCGCAGGACGTTTGCGCACCACCCGCACGCGATGTATTGAGCGTGAAGGCCCAGATCGTCCTCCCCATGCTTTCCGGCGCTTCCCCTCTCGCTGCCATTGCCCGGCGCTCGTATACCAGCTCGGTGAGCGTCTTGCCATGAAGATCGTATTCCCGCGCACTCCGCCGGATGATTAGTGCAGGAGGGGAGGTAACCATCCGTGCACATCCGCTTAGCGTAAGGAACACAAGCAGCCGAGTCGTGATCGTTAGGCGCATGTGGCTTCTCGTCGATGGGTGCTCTTGGAAGATACAGCAATCTCTGGATGCCAACTGCACTTTGCCGTTTCCCTTCCCGAATATTTGCGCTCTATGAACTCTGTCACCGTTTGCTTCTAAATTCTGTCGCAGACTGGACGCGGATCGAGTGCGGAAGATCCTCGCGAGACTACCTCAAGTCGACGATCCGTTGGCTGCTCGATTTATCGGACACGGGCTGGTTGCCGAGCCCCTGACGTCACGGCAGTTGCTCTTTTTCGATAGAACGCCTGCGCGTCTTTGCCAGTTCAGTGTGCGTGTTTTGCCTCCCAGGTCGCGCGTTGTCTTGAGGGTTACATGGGGCGTGCTGCGGGCGCGAGCCTGAACTGCGTTCGGGTTGTGTCGCGCGCATGCAACCGGGACGGAACCTGTCAAGGAAAATGAGACGATACGGGTGAGAGTTTACTGAGTCGAAGCCGATCACGTAGCCAAAGAAGCGGAAATCGCCGTCTTCTTCTTGCCCTTCGGTGACATACCACGTCCACCCGGAATCCGAGGTAAAGAATTTGGCGTGCACGATCGGATCGCTTGATCCCTATTGTTCGTAGAGCTTTGAGAGCTGCGCGCGCAGCTCCTGTGTTAGAAGCAGAATGCAGACTCTCCGGGGTGATGTTCCGAGGAGAGCGTATCACACCTATTGCGCGGTGCAAGCGTTCGAATCGCGGTTTACCGAAACGGGAATGCAGTCAATCAACTGATGTTCCGAAACAAGTCTCTATTACCCGGACGGCTCCTCCATCATAGGGCATGCCGACCGGTCTTCACAACTCTCCAACACACCGAGTAGTTCACGAAAGATTGGAGTAGAGACTTGTTTGGGTACATGAACAACAATCACACCGTAGACATCGGCACTCGTGAACGATGGGGAGGCACATCGCCTTTCAGTCTTTCACGCGCCAATCGACGACACCATCTCTATTTCAGCGGCAAGACGGGCGCGGGTAAAACCACGCTCCTGAACATTTTGATCATTTAAAATACTGAAGCTGGTGAAGGCCTCAGCGTGATCGATGCTCAGCGAGATCTTGCGTCCGAGCTGTTCAATCCCATACCAATAGCGCATCGTCCCACATACTGCGCGTGGTGAATCCGCGCTAAGATCATGCCGCACGCGGAAATTTCGCTTGACGAATTCATCAGCGATCTGCACGATTGAAAATGAACTTTACGACACGCCGTTTGCTCACAGCCCGAGACGCAATGACAGATCCTCTCCGTCGATGTGTCACCACGCTACTGGTGGCAACATCTTTCGCATTCGTTGCGACGCCGTTTACCGCTGCACGCGCGCAGCAGAGTAGCACACCGCGCGTGATTACTGGCAAAGTGACAACAGTGACGGGCCGCCCGCTGCAGGGCGTCAATGTCATCGTCCGTGGCACGCGCCTGGGCACTATCACCAATGCGGCGGGCGATTATCGGTTGCCGCTCCCCGAACAGGCGGGCACGGAAACGTTCACATTCCGATTGTTGGGCTTCAAGCCGATTGATGAACCCATTCGTGGGCGCACGACCATCAACGCATCGCTCGAGGAGTCGGCGAACACGCTCTCGGATGTGGTGGTCACGGCGAACGCGATCGTGCGCGAAACGAAAGAGCTGGGGTACGCCATTGCGCAAATCGAACCGGAAAAGTTGACGGTCGCGCGCAGTTCGAATGTGCTCAACGGTCTGGCCGCGAAAGTGGCCGGCGTGCGCATCTCGCAACAGTCGGGCACCGTGGGTGGATCCAGCAAAATCGTGATTCGCGGCGTCAACTCGATTGCTTCGGCGTCTGAGCCACTGTTTGTTGTGGACGGCGTCCCGATTTCGAATTCGTCCTTTGCGGGAACGGAAACAGAAATCGTGACGGGCGGTGTCGATGTCGGTAATCGCGCGCAAGACATTAATCCGGATGACATCGAATCGATGTCTATCTTGAAAGGAGCGGCTGCATCGGCACTCTATGGTTCGCGGGCACGCAACGGTGTCATCATCGTCACCACCAAGCGCGGCGCGGCGGGACAGGGTCGCTTTACGTATAACGGCAGCGTGCGGTCCGATCAAATTTTTCGTGCGCCGTCGTTTCAAAATGACTATGGGCAGGGCAGCCTTGGTATCTACAACAAAGATCTGTCAAATGGCTGGGGTCCGAAAATCACTGGTCAGCGCGTGGCAAATTTTTACGGCGATACCGTGTCGTTGACGGCAGACCCGAACAATTTCAAGGATTTTTTCAACACCGGCGTCACCAACGTGCACGCGTTGTCATACGCGGGCGGCACGGAAACGAGTGACTATCGGCTCGGCGGCACCTTCCTCGGGCAGACGGGCATCATTCCGAACTCGCAACTCGATCGCTACACGCTGGCGCTGAATGCCGGACAACGGTTCAAGGACAAGTTTTCGGCGCGTGTTTCGGCCAACTATGTCCGGTCGACATCGAAGGGGCGTGCATCACAAGGTCAGAACGGCCAAAGTATTCCCATCTCGATCTGGACGTTCGCGTCGCGCACACTGACCAATGATTTTCTTCGCGCCAACCGTGTTGCGCCGGACGGCAAGGCCGGGTCCATCGACGGCACTGGCACGAGCAATAATCCGTATTGGGTGACCGACAATAACGGCTTGAATAACGCGACCGATCGGCTCTACGGGAGCACGTACCTTTCCTACGACCCCACGCAGTGGCTCAATCTCGCCATGCGCGCTGGTACTGATATCGCGGTGGAAGGGCGTCGCTTCATCACACGCAAAGGCACGCGCGGTCGGTTGGACGGTGAGTTCGATACGCAAAATTTGAATGAGCGCGAATTGAACACCGACCTCATGGCCACGTTCACGCATCAGTTGGCAACATCGCTCACGTTCAAGGGCGTGGTTGGACACAACTTCAACAAGCGGACACTGAATCGGCAACGGGTATTTAGCCAAGGATTGAATATTGACCTCCTGTACACGCAAGCGAATGCGAACGTGAACTCCGCAACCAACTTCACCTCCGAGCGACAGTTGTACGGCGTGTATACCGACATGGGACTTGGGTGGCGCGACTATCTCTTCGTCAACGTCACGGGGCGCAATGATTGGTCGAGCACACTGCCCGTCAACAACAACAGCTACTTCTACCCGTCCGTCTCCACCGGCTTCGTGCTCTCGGACGCGTTTCGTGATGCCGGTGTGTTCAAGAGCGGTTTGGTGAATTTTGCGAAACTGCGCGCGAATTGGGCCAACGTTGGTTCTGACGAGGAGCCGTACCAGTTGGCGTTCACGTATTCACCACTCGTGCAACAAACCGACATCTACACATTCAATCAGAGTTTTCCGTACAACGGGGCCTCGGCTTTCGGTGCGACCAACGTCATTCCGCCGTCCAATCTGAAACCGCAGCGACAAGCGTCGTACGAGCTTGGTGGTGAGTTCAAGTTGTTGCGCAATCGCATCGGGCTCGATCTGACATATTACAACGTGCGCAACTACGACCAGATCGTCTCCATTGCGATTCCGCAAACGACGGGATTCAGCGCACGCCGGCTCAACGTTGGCGAGATCTCCAACAAGGGTGTCGAAGCGCAGGTGAGCTACACGCTGCTGCAACAAGCGGGCGATGGTTTCAAGTGGGACATCAACGCGAACTACAGTCGTAACCGCAACATCGTCGAGAAGCTGGCGCCGGGATTGAAAGAATTTTCCGTCACGTCGGGCGACGGTTTTGGCTTGTTCGTGGTGGCGCGACCGGGCACATCGTTCAACCTGCAGGGTGTCGGCTTTTTGCGTGACTCCGTGACGGGTCAATTCATGATCAATCCGCAAAATGGTCTCCGGATTTCCGGACCACGGCGACTGCTCGGCAATATTTATCCCGATTGGATCGGCGGCGTGAACAACACGTTCAGCTACAAGAATGCGTCGCTGTCCTTTCTGGTGGATGTGCGACGTGGCGGCGTGATTGCTTCCAGCACGGTGTCGGCGCTGCGTTCGTCGGGCACGGCGTCGGAGACCGCAGATCGCACACCGTTTATCCAGCCTGGTCTCATTCGGAACCCCGATGGCACCACGCGCAAGAACGACGTGCCGGTGTCCAGTGTTCAAGCATACTGGGGCAATCTCGACAGTTCAGTGAGCCCGGAAAACAACGTGTTCGACGCGTCGTACATGAAACTTCGCGAACTGCAGTTCAGCTTCAAACTGCCAAGTCGACTCGCGTCGCGTCTCGGTGCGCGGGAAGCCGTGTGGTCGCTGGAAGGTCGCAATCTCTGGCTCATTTCGAGCAAGGTGCCACACATCGATCCTGAGTCGAACGTGCTCGGCACGGGCCTCATCGGTGAAGGCATCGAACGCAACAACATTCCGTCAACGCGTTCGTTCGGCACGAATCTGCGTTTGTCGTTCTGATCGCCCTCTTTCACAACTTCCTACGATGACAAACATTCGAAAGTCATTCGCGCGTGTGCGTGTGTCGATGCACGTGGCCGCACTGGTGCTGTTGGTCACGCCCGCCGCATCGTGCTTTAAAGACGGTTTGTTGAACGTCGATCCGAACCGCTCCACCACCGCCGACCCGGCGCTGCTGTTTTCCGGCGCTGAGGTGAAGTTCTCATTGCTGCGCGTGGGCGAGCTCACGTGGCCCGTGGCGTTGATGAACCAGATGTGGGCGTCTGGTGGACGCTGGGGGTTGGAACAGGCGCGTTACGACCAGACCCGCGTGCGCAGCGCATGGGGCAGCATTTACACCGATGTGCTGAAAAACCTCGTGCTGGCAACGAACGACGCCGCCACGCGCACACCAAAGCCCAACAACTCGATTGCGCAACTGAAGATCTACACGGCATTCGTGTACTCACAGACGAGCTATCTGTGGGGCGACATTCCGTTCAGTGAAGCGTCCGGCGGCACCGTCGATTTCCCGAAATTTGATTCGCAGGAGTCCGTGCTCAATGGCTGCATCAAGCTCCTTGATGAAGCCATGGCTGGTATTGACGCGAGTTCGGCAAAGATTGGCGCACCAAACGATCTGTACTACGGTGGCGACATGACGAAATGGCGTCGGTTTGCCAACTCGCTCAAGTTCCGCATTCTGATGACGATGGTCGATGCCGATCCGACCAAATCGGCCGCGATCGGCGCGATGGCGGCGCAGTCGATGATCGCATCGCGTGGCGATGAAATGAAGTTCCCGTATTTTGATTCGCCAGGACGGCAGAATCCGCGCTATTCGTTCACGGCAATTTTTCGCGGCGGTGTGCAGTCCGACTGGTACGCGTCCAACGTGATGTTCAACGAGATGGTACCGCTCAACGATCCGCGTTTACCGATTTTCTTCCAGCCTGGTCCGGGAGCTATCGGAACGGCGTTCTTCGCGCTCGATCCCGTCGAGAGCTACAACGCGCAAACGTCGTCGTTGGTCAACCTCAGCCAGCTCAAGCCCAATTTGCCGGAAGTATCGTTCTCCTACTCTGAGCAGATGCTGCTCGAATCCGAAGCGATCGCCCGTGGGTTCTGGCAGGGTGGACTCGGCGCTGCGGATACGCGCTTTCGCGCTGGCGTTCGCGAGTCAATGAGCAACACCGGTGTCGCTACATCTGATATCGACACGTATATCAACGTCTTGCCCGCGTTGAGTGGGGCAAACTTTCGCAGAGAGCTCAATCGGCAGCAGTGGCTCGACCTCTTCATGCGGCCAGCAGATGCATGGGTGCAGTGGCGGCGGAGTGGCGTTGCGGGACAAGAATATCCGGCCATGACGGCGCCACCCGGTGCGGCGTCGACCAGCATGGTGCGTCGTCTGTTGTATCGCAACGAAGAGATCAACTCGAACCCCAACACGCCGGTCGGCATTTTGCTCGACAAGGCGATGTGGTTTGACAAGTGAGGATCGCCTTCGCACATATGTCGCGGCGCCTCGTCATAGCGGCATGTGTGCTCGGTGCTCTCTCGGTTTCAGTGGGCACGCAGGCGGTGAGCGCACAAGCCGCGGGGAAGACAACACGCGTCCGCATCAATACCGACGCGGGTGAGATTCTTGTCGACGTGTTCGGTGACAAAGCGCCAAACACGGCGGCCAACTTTTTACGCTATGTGAATGAAAAGCGTTATGACGGCGGCGCATTTTATCGCGTGGTCACCATGCGCAATCAGCCCACGAGCCCGATCAAGATCGAAGTCATTCAAGGCGGCATAGACGGCGATTCAACAAAACGGTTGCCGCCGATCGCGCATGAACCCAACGATAAAACTGGCATCAAGCATCTTGATGGCACGATGAGCATGGCGCGCGGTGCGCCAGGCAGTGCGTCGAGCGAGTTTTTCATCTGTATCAACGCGCAGCCGGAGCTCGATTTTGGTGGAAAACGCAACGCCGATGGACAAGGGTTTGCGGCATTTGGTCAAGTCGTGAAGGGTATGGACGTTGTGCGAAGAATTCAGCAGGCACCGGCGGATACTGCGCCGCCGCAGCGACTGAAAGTGTTGCCACGCATTCGAAGTATCACGGTTGTGAAGTAAGCGTTGCGCAGCCACCGGCGAACCACCAAATCAGTGATTCGCCGATGGTTGTTCACACTTTGCTGCATCACACGGGTTGCACAATGGACGGACTTTGCGGGGTAAACATTTTTGGACCTGCCTCCGTCATGTGCAGACAGTCTTCTAAACGAATACCAAACTCGCCGTAAATTGAAATGGTGGGTTCGTCGCTGAAACACATGCCGGGTTGTATACGCGTCGTGTTGCCGCGCACGAAGTTGGTCCATTCGTGGCCGTCCAACCCAATGCCATGTCCCGTTCGATGCGGCAGTCCCGGCACTTTGTAATCCGGGCCGAAACCCGCAGCGACAATCACTTTGCGCGCGGCCGCGTCAACCGATTCGCAGGTGGCGCCGATCTGCGCGGCGGCGAACGCGGCGCTTTGCGCATGCTTTTCGATATCCCAAATGTCGCGCATACGCTGCGTCGGTTTCCCAAAAACAGTCGTGCGGGTGATGTCTGACGTGTAGCCGTCCACGGTGCACCCAGCGTCGAGAAGCACAACGTCGCCATCACGCAATTTTTGCGGTTGCACGCTGCCGTGAGGAAATGCCGTGTACTTTCCAAAGATTACCAACGCTCCGTCGGCTTTGCCGCCAAGTGATTTTGTCGTTGTAGTAACGCTATTGCTGACGTCTTGATTGGTCATGCCAGCTTTCAATCCGTTCAGCGTCACGCCAATCGCCTTGAGCGTGATATCGTTTGCGCGTTGGAGCAACGCGATCTCGGCGGCGGATTTTATTGTGCGGCAGCCCGACGTTACCGGGGTCGCGCTCACGAATTGCAATGATGGCAATTCTTGTCGTACGCCATCGTAAATAAAGAAACGCAACCGTTCTTCTATGCCGACGGTCCTCGTAGCGCCGCGTTCGCGCAAAATGCCCGCGATCAAACGGTACGGACTTTCGTCTTCCTGCCACGCGCGCACGTCTTTCCCGAACTTGATCAACTCGCGAGCACGCGCTTCTTCAAAACCCGGCGTGACCCAGGCAAGTTCGCCGCGGGCTGGGATAACAACAGCAAATGTCCGCTCGCTGTTACCCCAGTGCACGCCCGTGTAGTAAAACATGCTCGTTCCACCTTCAAGCACTATCGCATCGATGCCTTTCTCCACCATGAGTCGACGCGCTTTTTCGATCCGCCCCAGTCGTTCGGCATCGGTGATGGGCGAAATCGGTTTCGGCGGTGCCAGCTGCGACAGCGTTGGCGCGAGGGACGCGGTCAGAACGTCAACGTGTGGAACGATGGCTGTTGCGCCAACGAGCGTTGCCGATTGCCGAAGAAAGTCGCGTCGTTCCATGAATAATTGTCTGGTTGAAGAGGGGTGCATCCGGAACAGTTTCTATACTTTTTACGGCAACGGCCAGATGCTGAATGCTGGTAACCGCGTGCGCACGACTCGTCCTCGCATGGAATTGAGGGCAGAATCAAGGAGCACGAGATCTCTGCGCGTCAGCTCGAGTGTGTGCTCCGCTGGCTGGTCTTTCGTGCCTTCAGGATAGTCCACGAACGGTTGATTGGTTTGTTCGATGTGTGTGCCGAGTATTGCAGTAATCGGTCGCGATGCGGTGAAGGTGACAAGGCGCGAGATACTGCGAACAAACGCGGCGGTGTCACGCACGTAAAGTCGACCTGGATAGAACGAATCGCCCGGCAAGAGCACGTGCGACGTGCGATCGTAGAATGCGAGACTCGCGGGTTGATGTCCCGGAATGGCAATCACGTCGATGATACGTGCGCCAAGGTCGATTGTCACGCGTTGCTCGGGCCAGGCAGTGAACCCGAAGTATTGGCGCACACTCAGCGTGTCACGTTCTACCAACGTGATGCCACTCCGACCGCGGAATTGATCATCGCCCGCGACGTGATCACCGTGGCCGTGACTGTGTGCAACAACGAGCGCGAGTGGCGTGCCGCCGTGCATGCGTCGCCACGCGGTGAGCAAGCTATCGACGACGGTCGCGACGTTGATGTTGCCGGCGCCAGTGTCGAGCAAGAGCGCGCGCGAACGTCCGAGAATCAAATAGAGGAATGGTTTCTCGAAATTCGTGCAGGCCGGTTGGCGCAGGATATAAAACCCGTTGCTGTATTCGTGTACGTGAAACGCGGGTGTGTTCGTGCAGGTCGCGCCGCCGGCATACCATGTTGCGGGCATGCGACCAGTGGTTGCGCGCGTTGCTTCGGACGACACCGTTGCGGTACGAGTGCAACCGATGGCGCCGGTGAGGGGAAGTATCGTGGAAAGGATCGTGGTAAGTTTCGCGAGTAGGCGCATGGCTGGATGCTGCGGCGCGTTGGACGTCGCGTCAACCGGCATTTACGTTTTGGCAGACGTTCTTGTCACTTACGCGAGGAGCGAGCACATGACCGCGAACCGCATGGCATTGTGCGTTTCGGCGCTTTTGGCTGGGTGCCGAGGCGCGTCAGAGCTCGCGTTGTCGGAGAACGGCCTTGAAGGGGTGGTCCGGCGCGGACCGATTACACCGGTATGCATGGTGACCGTGCCGTGCGATGCGCCGTTCAGTGCGACATTCGTTGTGCGCGACGAACGACACCTGGTCGCGCAATTTCGGAGCGATGCGAATGGCCATTTTCTCGTCATGCTACCCGCTGGCAATTACGTCGTCACGCCCGATGCCTCCGCGCCGTTGCTGGGTGCTGCGCAGCAGTCGCGCGCGGTGGTCGTCGGCGCTGTCGGCGTGACGCGTGTCGACCTCAACTTCGACACGGGTATCCGCTAGTACCAGGTATGCGTGCAGAATTACGCCATGCATACGCTCCGCCGTTTCGTTTCGCGGGTCTTGCTCCCGCTCGTTTTCGCCAACGTACTCGCCACGCTGTTGCGCTCGCTCGTTGCGCAAACAATTGCGTCGATTGCCACGCGCGGCACGTTGTACATCGTTGGTGGCGGTCCGCAACCATCGGCGCTGGTGCGCGAGTTTGTCAATCTCGTCGGCGGTGCCGGGAAGGCGCGTACCGTCGTCGTCGCATTGGCTAGTGCTGACGGCGTGGATGATGGTGAAGCCAAAGCGAAGGATCTGCGCGCACTCGGGGCCGATGCCGTCAGTCCGTGGACGCAACGCGCAAATGCCAATGCCGATTCTGTCGTGAACGCGATACGTACGGCGATCGGCATTTGGTTTGTCGGCGGTGATCAGACCAAGTTGATGGCGGCCCTTGGTAACTCGCGTACCGCCTGTGCCATTCACGAGCGCTATCAGGCCGACGCGGTGATCGGCGGTACGTCGGCTGGTGCGGCGGTGATGTCGGCCGTCATGCTGACCGGAGACGAACGTAAACCCGGCGGTGCGCGGCCGGATAGCACGCTCGCGCTGTCCACCATCGATCGCGACAATGTCGTGTTGGCAGCGGGTTTGGATTGATCGACAACGCCATCATTGATCAACATTTCCTGAGGCACGGTCGCGCCAATCGCCTCATCAGCCGTGTGCTCGAGCGCGATCCACACGTGGGGATTGGCATTGATGAATCGACTGCACTGATCGTCGAGCCGAGCGGAGTATGGCGTATTGCTGGTGCGAGCGTTGCCGTGATCTACGACGCCCGACACAGCGCCATCACGCCAGCCGGTGCCACACTTGTTGCCACACGTGGTGCCGCTGGACTGGTGATGCATGCGCGGCCAGCGGGTAGTCGCTTCGATCCGAAAACTGGTATCGCAACGCTACCCGTGGCGCACTGACCGCTCCCAACTACTTCGCTTTTTTCGCGTCAGGCTCGCCGGCAACAGCTGTGGTTGAAAACTGATGGCCCATCGCGCCGTGGCGACGTGCGGCTTCCGCGTGCTTCATCGCCTTTTCGTGTTCGCCGTGCTCGTTATGGTGCGCGGCTTGCAAGTGATGATGCGCTGCCGCCTGGTATTGCGCGGCAGCTTGAAAGTGGTCGGAGTATTGACCCGTGTGGTCAGTGCCTGCGGTCTGCTTGCCGGACATGTGAGATCTGCCTCTTCGTGAGTGTGTGCTGTTCGCAAAAACAATCGCGTATTACGGCGTACGCGCGCTCGCGTTCGCGTAGATCGCGATTTCGACACGACGGTTCAGCTGTCGACCTGCTTCAGTGTCGTTGCTGGCCACAGGCTCGGTTTCACCGCGTCCAAGTGCGCGCAAACGTGCGCTACTGACGCCTTGTGCCGCGAGATAGTTCGATGCTGCCGTCGCGCGCTTCTGCGACAACGTCTGGTTGTAGTCAACCGCACCTTTCGAATCGGTGTGTCCGACAATGAGCAGATCCGTTTTCGGATACTTACTGAGACTCGCCGCAAGGTTGCGCAAGTTTGTTGCGGCTGCCGCGCGGACAATATCTGAGTCAAAATCGTACAGCAGCCCCGACGCGAACGTGACCGCGATGCCTTCGCCAACACGTGTGACGGTGGCACCGGGAATGTCCTGACGCAGCTCTTTCGCCTGTTGATCCATTTGATGTCCGATGACGGCACCCACCGTACCACCGATCACCGCGCCGATGATCGCACCGCGCGTAGTGGAGCCGGTCTGATTGCCGATCACGCCGCCAACGGCGCCGCCCGCAGTGGCGCCGATGATGGCGCCGTTTTCTTTGCGATTGAACGAGGCGCAAGCGGCGACACCGAGCGTGAGCGCTATGGTACACGTGGCAAACATCCGGGATTTGTTAACGGGCAAAAACATTGAGGCCTCCTGATGATGCGATTTGGGACCGAGTGCAGCGTTGCACGAGTGACGATGCGAGAACGTGCTCCGGAGGAGCCCGTTACGGTCACATGCTTCAGTGCGAGATTCGTGCCGGAAGGGCCGACGCGTACGCAAAATTTCATTCATGCCATCGTTTTTCGTTCATACTCTCCCTCTTCTCGCCACCACCTGATACCTTCGCACCCGACCCCTCACCCCACCACTATGCACGCGCTTCGCACCGCCGCGCTCGTCGCCACGCTCGCTTTATTCTCGCTCGCACGAGCCGCCCAGGCGCGTCAACTCCCCGGCCAAAAAGCGCCCGGCGCACCAACCACCCTCACGCCGCAACAACAAGCCGCGCGCGCGGTCTACAAAGAACTCATCGAGATCAACACGGTCGATTCTGTGGGCGACGTAACCGTGGCTGCACGCGCCATGGCTGCGCGCTTCATCGCAGCAGGATTTCCGTCAGCGGACGTGCAAGTACTCGTACCACCCGATCGGCCAACGAAAGGCAACCTGGTGGTGCGCTATCACGGCAAAGGCACGGGTAAGCCACTGTTGCTGCTCGCGCATCTCGACGTGGTGGCCGCGTTGCGCAGCGACTGGCCGCGCGATCCGTTCAAGCTCGTTGAAGAGAACGGTTTTTTTCTTGGACGCGGCACATCCGACGATAAATCGATGGCGTCAATGTTTGTGGCCAATCTACTGCGCTACAAACAAGAAGGATTCGTACCACAACGCGACCTGATTCTCGCGTTGACCGCCGACGAAGAAGGCGGCGCAACCAATGGCGTTTCATGGCTGATCGCCAATCACAAAGATCTCATTGATGCCGAGTACGCGATCAATGAAGGTGGTGGTGGTACGCTGAAAGATGACCAGCCGCTGTTCCATTCCGTTCAAGCTGCAGAAAAAGTACCCGTAAATTACACACTCACTGCACTCAACAGCGGCGGACATTCGAGTGTGCCGCGCAAAGACAACGCGATCTATCAGCTTGCCAACGGGCTGGCGCGGCTTGAGAAATACACGTTTCCGGTTGACTTGAACGAGATCTCGCGTCCGTTTTTTGCACAAACAGCGAAAGTGGAAATGCCGTCGCTGGCCATTGCGATGCGTGCCATCGTTGCGAATCCGTCCGACACCGCCGCCGCACGTGTGATTTCCACCGATCCGCGTTACGCCTCCATGCTCCGCACCAGTTGCGTCGCCACTCGGCTCTCCGGCGGGCATGCGGACAACGCGCTGCCACAGACGGCCACAGCCAACGTAAATTGTCGTATCGTGCCCACGTCAAACGCTGCCGACGTGAAGGCAGCGATCGAACGTGTAATCGCAGACCCTGGCGTGAAAGTGACGATGCGCGAAGTGCGCGGTGACCGCTTCGGGAAGAAAACCGCCGCCATTGATCCGGGGTTGTTGGCGGCAACAACGATGCTCACCAAAAAAATGTTCAACGACGTGCCAGTCATTCCGACGATGTCCACTGGCGCGACCGACGGTGCGTACTTGCGATCGGCCGGCATCCCGACGTACGGCGTGAGCGGTATCTTTTCGGCACCAGGCGAAACAAACGCCCACGGTCGCGACGAAAAACTGCGCATCAAATCGTTCTATGACGGACTCGATTTTCTGTATCAACTCGTCAAGCAGGTATCGGGACAGCCAACGGGCAAACCGATTTCCTAACCCTTCATGCCGGGCTCGCTGTCCATGACCGCCTTCGCGATGTCCACCATCGGCACCGAGCGATCCTGACTGCTGCGTTGCATGATCTTGTACGCCTCCTGCTCGCTACTGCCGGTGCGACGCATGAGGATACCTTTGGCGCGTTCGATGAGTTTACGCGATTCGAGTTGTTGTTTCGCGTCTGCGGCTTCCTTGCGTGCAGCGAGCAGCTCGCGCGCGCGTCCGACGGCCATGCGCAACGTGGCATCGAGTGTGGTGGGTGGCGTCGGTTTCGCGAGGAGCGCAACGGCGCCGCTCCGCATCACGTCCGCGATAGACAACGACAACGATAAGTCGCCAGTAATCAGCACCACAGCCGTTCCCGGCAGCGTGTTTGCAATCGCTTCGGCAGCCTGTACTCCGTTCGCACCGGGCATGTGCACGTCGAGCAACACGGCATCCGGTGTGAACTGTCGCGCCTTCTCAATCGCCTCAGCGCCGCTCTCCACTTCGGCCACCACCATATGACCAAGCACAGCCAATAAGTCCACTAAGGTGGATCGTTCGAGCGCGTTGTCTTCAGCAACGAGCACGCGAATTGTTGACGGCACGTCCGACATTGTCTACTCCGTGTGTCCAGGTATAGTGCGCCCCGCGACGTGAGCAAGCAACTCAGCGGCGTGAAGCGGTTTTCGGAGTACGAATTCCGCACCGGCAGCGTCATCGCTGCCGACCATTGCTTCAAATCCCGTAATCACGCCCACGCGCAATGCGGGGAGATGGTGCTTCGCGTACGTAAGCAACTGCCATCCGGTACCATCGGGTAGGTCGACGTCCGTCAACAATAGATGGTAAGCGGGTGGACCGTTTGCCGCGAGTCTTGTGCGCGCATCTGCGCAATTCCCCACCGCATCCACACGATGTCCGTTCGCGCGCAACAAGCGCCGAAGGAACTCGCGTGATTCGTCGTGATCCTCGACGACCAAAATATGATGCGCGGTCGCCGTGTCCACGGACAGAGCCAATTTCTCTGTGGGCACCGACATCGGTGTGTGTCGGTTGAACGACGCAATGCGCTCCACCGCCACTGCGGCACTCTCGGCGGCCTCGGCAATGCGATCCGCGTACTCGCGCACCATATCCGGCGACTCGGCGTGATGACGCAAAAGATACGCGGCGGCCATGATTGGATTGAGCGCGTTATTTACGTCGTGCACGAGCGCCGACAGGGTACGGGCATCTTGCAAACGCGGCGGTGTCCCGTCAGTTGTCATGGGAGCACCGCAGGCGGCCGTGGTACGATGACATCATCAAGCGGCGCGTGACCAGAAATAAGTCGCACACCTGGCTGATACGTCACATACGCCCATGCCCATTGGAGGAGCACCGACACACGGTTGCGGAAGCCAACCAAGTACATCAAGTGCACGAAAAGCCACAAAAACCATGTGAAATATCCATTGAGATGCAGTCGACCAAAGGCGGCCACGGCCTTGTGTCGACCGATCGTCGCGAGATCGCCTTTATGGAAATACTTGAACGCGGTACGCGGTTGCTGCGTTAACGTGTGGCGAATCATGCGCGCAGCGTGCGTGCCCGTTTGATTGGCCGACGGAGCGACGGACGGAATCGGACGGCCGTCCGCACGCTCGAAGTAGCATAAATCACCGACGACAAAAAGCTCCGCGTGACCGGGTACCGACAGATCGGACTCGACCTTCACGCGACCGGCGCGATCCGTTGGTGCATTGAGCATGCGGCCCAGTGGCGACGCCACGTTACCAGCTGCCCAGAACACGCTGTGTGTCGCGATGCGTTCGTCGCCAATCCACACCGCGTCATGTTCGATACGCGTGACCGGCGTTCCCAATCGCACTTCGACGCCCAATTCGGTGAGATCTCGTTGCGCGGCGGTAGACAAATCTTCGGGGAACGAGTTGAGTATGCGCGCCCCCGCTTCGACAAGCAGCACACGCGTCGTACGCGTATCGATATTGCGAAAATCCTTCACGAACGAGCGCTTCGCAATGTTGGGAATGGTACCAGCCAACTCCACACCCGTTGGCCCCGCACCGACGACCACAAACGTCAGGTATGCCGCGCGCTGGGCGGAATCAATCGCACGCTCCGCGTTTTCAAACGCCAGCAAAAACCGTTGCCGAATGCGATACGCGTCTTCGATATCCTTGAGTCCCGGGGCCAATGCTTCCCACTCGTCATGCCCGAAATACGCATGGCGCGCCCCGCTTGCGATGATGAGAAAGTCGTAGGGCATAATGCGCGTCGCATCGATCGTGATGGTCTTTGCATCGGCATCGACACCAGTCACCTCGCCCAACAGCACGGTGGTGTTGACTTGATTGCGTAGTCGCCAGCGAATCGGCACGGTGATGTCGCTGGGAGCAAGTCCCGCCATCGCCACTTGATAGAGCAGCGGTTGAAACGTGTGATGATTATTGCGGTCAAGCACCGTGATGCGAACGGGCGAGTTGCGCAGCTCACGCGCAGCGGCGAGGCCACCAAAGCCGCCGCCGATGATGATCACGTGAGGTCGCGTTTCAGAGTCAGACGCAAGGGCAGAGGTCGGGCGCATATCTTTCATTTTACACTCCTTCGCCGAGAAACGTGACGCCCTTCGAGCTCCTCGCGACCGTTCTGTCGCTGACCGCCATTTTTTCATGGATCAACCATCGCTGGCTACGGTTGCCGCCAACGATCGGCCTGATGGCGCTCGCACTGTCCGGATCGCTGCTGTTGCTCGCCCTGGAGCGCGCAAATGCGGTCGACCTCGCGCAGCTGACGGCGCTGGTACACGCGGTCGACTTCAACGCCACACTCCTCAACGGGATGCTGGGCGCACTGCTGTTTGCTGGCTCTCTGCACGTGGACATCGTGGAGCTGCGAGCCCAATGGAAGTTGGTTGGCTTGATGTCGACACTCGGTGTCGTGCTGTCCACGTTGATCGTGGGCGCTGGCAGTTGGTGGCTGACGTCGCTGGTGGGCATTTCGGTGCCGTTCGCGTGGTGTCTCGTGTTTGGCGCGCTCATTTCCCCCACCGATCCGATCGCGGTTGGCGCCATCCTCAAAAGCGTCGGCGTGCCGAAGCGTCTTGAAGTCGCCATCACCGGAGAATCGTTGTTCAACGACGGCGTTGGCGTTGTGGTCTTTCTTGTGCTGCTGGGTGTCGCGACGGGCGGTGCCCAACTGGACATCGGTCACATCAGCCAGCTACTCGCAATCGAAGCGGTGGGGGGCTGTCTGTATGGTGCCGCCGTCGGCTGGCTGACCAACCGCATGCTCTCGAAAGTTGATGCATATCAAGTCGAAATTTTGCTCACCCTCGCGCTGACAACCGGGGGCTATGCACTCGCGAATCGCTTACACGTGTCTGGACCGTTGGCGATGGTGGTGGCTGGTCTTATTGTCGGCAGCCACGGTCGTGCGCATGCACTTTCGACACAAAGCCGAGCACGGCTGGATGACTTCTGGGAATTGGTTGAC
>JAYTTR010000475.1:0-4242 GCA_043744935.1 Gemmatimonadaceae bacterium | reverse complement strand
CCTGCCCAATTGACGGAAGCAGGGTCATGTCCTGTTCGAGTGTCCTCTATTTAGGAAGTCTGAAGGAACGCGGAATAGATCACGAACGAGAGTGACGTCCGATACATCCAAGTAAGCCGTTGCAGCGTAGCTACTTGGAAGGAATTGTTCCATCAGGTTCCGCGCGGCACGCCGCGTGCATGGCAGAGGGTGTGAGTCGAGATCGTGCGCCGGATCGCCCGGCGCTGTGCTCAGGCTCGCTGCGAACCGGTGGGTTCGCGTCACCGCAGTGGAGGGCTCGTCTCATGGCCGATCTGGCTCGTACGCATCTGACCAACGCATCGACCGCCGTGCCGGTGCGCGAACATCTGCGCTCCATCGACGATGGTGACGTGGTGTCGGCGTTTCTCGGTGGCGAGGAGCGCGCGTTCGAAGAACTGGTTGACCGCTACCAGGGCCGACTACTCAACTTTGTGTATCGCACAATTGGTGACCGCGATCGCGCTGAAGATCTGGTCCAGGAAGTGTTCATCCGTGTGTACCGGCACATCGCGCGATTTGATCGATCGAAAAAATTCTCAACATGGATTTACACGATCGCCTCAAACCTCGCGAAAAACGAATTGCGCAACCGTTCGCGCAATCCGCTCGTCCTGTTTCAAGCCATCAAGGCCAAGTTCGAAGACGAGGATCGGCCGTTACAGTTTGAAGATGTGCACACGCGTCCTGACGATCTCTTTCGCAAGCGGCATCTCCGCGAGATGGTCGAACAATCGGTCGGCAAGTTGCCAACGCATCATCGCGAAGTGTTTGTGCTCCGCGAGTTGGAAGGGAAGTCATACGAAGAGATCGCCGAGATTACCGGAGTGAATTTGGGCACGGTGAAATCGCGACTGAACCGGGCGCGGACTGCGTTCGCGGACATCATCGGGCCGCTCGTTCGCTAAGGCCGCGCGAAGGACGCACAACTTTCGCCCCCGTCGGGATTGCCCCGACGGGGGCTTTTGCGTCACCATTACGAGCGGTGACGCTCACTGCTGAGCGGAACCGCCTTTTGATGGGCGGGTATGCTGGCTGAGCGTCAATGCCGTAACTGAGCGTTTCTTCGACCCTGTCCCGATGGACTGCAGAAGTTTCCGCAAACAGCACCTCGCCTATCTCGACGATACGATGTCGGGCGAACAGATGAGCGAAGCGCAGCGACATGTCCTCGCGTGCAACGCGTGTGCTGCACATGACACGCTGGTACGCCGGTCGCTGATGATCGCGCGCAGTATGCCATCTATCGAGCCATCAGAGGCGTTTCAGGCGCGGTTACGCACTCGGCTCGCCGCATGTCGCGACGAACCGGCAGTCGATGACGTATCGCTGCTGGTGCGTGCGCTGCGATCCACAATCCAGCAGTCGGCACGATTGCGCTCACCACGGGCGCTTGCCGCCGTTGCCGCCGGCGCGGTGATCGGTACGCTGGTGTGGCGTGGCTTGGCGAGCAATACGGCGCCGCTACTTTCGATGCAGCCTGTGATTGCGACGCAGCCGGCGCTTTCGTCTCAAAATTCCTACATCAGTCCAGCATTGCTGCAAGCGATGGCAACAGGCAATCCCGTTTGGCCAGCGGCGGTCATCATTGATGATGCGCCGACACATTTCGTGAGTGCCGACTTCAGCCTCGTATCGGTTCAGCGCTAGGGATACTGTAGAGGGCGTTGTTATCTTGCAGTCATGCCCCCACGCGCCACCGCTACTCCCAAAGAAGCATCACCGCAACGTGTGGTTCTCGCTGCCATCCAGGCGCGCACGTTTGCACCGGTGTACTACTTGTTTGGCGATGATGACTATCTCAAAGACGCGGCGGTTCACGATCTCCTAGCCGCCGCCGTCGATCCGTCCACGCGCGATTTCAATTGCGAAGTTCGCCGCGCGAGCGAGCTCGACGCGGAGGACGTCAGCAGTCTTTTGTCCACGCCTCCAATGTTGGCGGAACGACGCGCGGTGGTGTTGCGCGACGTTGGCGCTCTCAAGAAAGCGCCACGGCAGCAACTCGACAAATATCTTGCGCGCCCAGCGAGCGACATATTGTTGGTGCTGATCAGTCCGGCCGGCGCGAAAGTCGATACCGCACTGCAGCAACATGCCGAGTCGCTGGAGTTTGCGCCGTTGTCTCCCGAGCGTGTGCGTAAATGGATTGCGCATCATGCCACCACCGCGCATGGGCTTGAGGTGGCGGACGATGCAACGCAATTGCTGCAGCAAGCGGTCGGCAACGATCTGCATTTGCTCGCCGCCGAACTGGACAAGTGCGCGAGTTACGTGCTGGGTGCGCACGCGGTCGGCGATGCGCGCGTTGTGATTGATATTGACGCTGTCTCCGCCGTGGTGGGCGTGCGCCGCGGAGAAACCGTGACCGATCTCCTCGATGCCGTTGCACAGCAAGATGCCGCACAGGCGACGGCGTTGATCAGCCACGTGCTTGGACAGCCGAAAGTCACCGGTGTGCAGGTGGTGATGATGTTGAGTACGCAAGCATTGGCACTTGCCTTTGGTCGCGCTCGTCGTGACGCTGGTGTGCCGACCAATCGCTTACCGCAAGAGTTCTTCGCATTTTTGAAAGAAACGGGTGGCTATCCCGGTCGGCCGTGGAATGAAGCAGCGTCGGCATGGACCAAGGTGACGGAGCGATGGTCGGCGCGCGCGTGTGAACGTGCGCTCGCGCTGCTGCTTGACGCGGACATCGCGCTCAAGGAAAGCACCGTTTCAAATCCAGCACAGATTCTGACTTCGCTTGTGTTAGCCCTGTGCGCGCTTCGTACGCGCGTGCCGCGAGCCGCATGATGCGCTCACTCGTCGTCGCGGTGTGCGTGGCACTCGTCAGTGCGATGCCGAGTGCAGCGCACGCGCAAGCACCAACTCCGTTGCCAGCGGCCATCGATCGCGCGCGTGCGCTGGTCGATGCTGGACATGGTGTTGCAGCGCGGACGATGCTCGATTCATTGGTTGGTGCGCTTTCGGTTCCTGATGACGTGGCGGAAGTGTTGTACTGGCGTGCCGTATTGAGCGAAAATGCAGCCGCCGCCGAATCGGACTGGAAGCGGCTGTTGCTCGAGTCGCCGCTATCACCGCGCGCCCCTGACGCGTTGTTGCGACTGGGCGAGGGTGCGTTGGTGCGCGGGAATTCGGTTGACGCACGGGAGTATCTCGAACGCTTGTTGCGCAACTACTCGAACGTCGCACAGCGACCGAAAGCGTCGCTCGGGATTGCCCGCAGTTATTTCGACGCGCGCGATATTCCGCGCGCGTGTGCCATCATGGGTGCGCTCAAAGCAGATGACGTTCCCGAGGGTGAACTGCTGCTGCAGGCAACCGAGCTACGAGGTCGATGCGCGAAAGCCGCGGCTGCGACGGCGGCTGCGACGGCGACTGCTGCTGCGGCGACGACCGCCACCATTGCGACCGTTACCACACCAGTTACGCCCGCAAAAAAAGATACAGTTTCCGAGCCGACGGTCACATCGCCACGCCGTGTTTATAGCGTGCAAATTGCTGCGTACGACACGCGTGCGCAGGCCACCGCCGTCGTGAAACGTTTGCAGAAGCGTGGCATATCCGCGCGCATCGACGGCGATCGCAAACCGTTTCGTGTGCGCGTCGGACGTTATGGTTCGCGCGCCGACGCAGCAGCGTCACTTGCAAAACTGAAGAGAAAAGGTCAATCGGGATTTATTGCGGAGGTGGATTCGTGAGTGGCGCGGCGACCCCACTCATGCAGCAATACCGGGAGATCAAAGCGCGTCATCAGGACGCGATTTTGTTTTTCCGGATGGGTGATTTTTACGAGATGTTTTATGACGACGCGGAAACCGCGTCGCGTGCGATTGGTTTGACGCTCACCTCGCGCAATAACGGCGGTGCCGCTGAAGTGCCGCTCGCCGGCATTCCGGTGAAAGCCGCCGCAGAATATCTGCGACGACTTGTGGGCCAGGGCTTTCGTGTCGCCATTTGCGAACAGGTGGAAGATCCGAAGCTGGCCAAGGGTCTCGTCCGACGAGAGGTCGTCGAGACGATTACGCCGGGCGCCGTGTTCGCGGATGATCTGCTTGACGGCGCACGCGCCAACTATGTGTGTGCCGTCGCGAGTGGTCGCGACACCGCACGTGACGGGGATCGCGCACAAATTGGCGTTGCGGCAGCCGATCTCTCGACGGGCGAGTTGCGCATGGCGCTCGTGACGCGCATGGATGCACCCGCATTGTTCGCGCGTCTGGC
>JAYTTR010000474.1:0-4257 GCA_043744935.1 Gemmatimonadaceae bacterium | reverse complement strand
ATCGGTACGACAGAGCGATCCGCACGGCGCGGCCCCGATGACATCCGTGCCACGGAGCCTGAAGTGACGTATCTGCTGCACACCGTAAACGCACGATTTCCAAATGCGCGACTGACGCTCGACGACGTGATCTCTGCATGGTCTGGCATCCGCCCACTGGCTGCGCTACGCGCAGGTTCGGACGGCGCGCACTCGGCGTCACGCGAGCATGCCATTTCACACAACGCCGATGGATTGGTCAGCGTGACGGGTGGCAAACTCACGACCTACCGCGCAATGGCCGCCGACGTGCTGGCGCATGTGCAGCGCGAAGAAGCGAAGGCGGGTGGACCTATTGCGTCGCCGGTGGCGACGCTTTCCAGTACACATACGCCATTGCCCGGTGGCGACGTTATTTCGCGCGATGCCGTTGTCCACGAAGCGGCGGCCACTGTGCATGATGCGGCGGTTGGCGAGCGTCTCGCGCTGGCCTACGGAAGTCGGTGGCGCAATGTGTGGAGTTACGCGCAACGGGATGAGTCACTCGCCCATCGCCTCGTGGACGACTTACCGTATCTCACGGCCGAAGTCGCGCACGCCATCGAACGCGAAATGGCGTGTACGTTGGCCGATGTCCTGATGCGCCGCATGCACATCGCGTTTGAAACACGCGATCATGGTCGCGGTGTTGCGCGGCGTATTGCACCGCTCGTCGGCGCGCTGCTTGGCTGGAGTGATGCCGAACGCGAGCGGCAGATTGTGGCGTACGACGCGGAGATGTCGCGCGTATTTACCATCGATAAAATTTGAAATCGCGTTCCGTGGCCACTTTCTGCAACGATACAACATGAGCTCAGAATTTCGCGACAAAGTCGCCTTCATTACCGGCGGAGCGTCGGGTATCGGCCGCGCTGCCGCGTTGCAATTGACCACACTCGGTGCACGCGTAGTGATCGCCGACGTCCAGCTCGCAGCCGCACAGGAAACGGTGCGTGTCGTGGAGGAAAGCGGAGGTGTCGCGCTGGCCATCGCGATGGATGTCCGTCGCGATGACGACGTGGCGGCGGCCATACATCACACACTCGAGACATACGGCGCTTTGGATATTGCGATCAACGCCGCCGGCATTGGCGGACCAGAACTGCGCACGGCAGAATACGCGCCGGACGACTGGGATCGCGTTATTGACATCAATCTTTCGGGCGTCTGGCGAAGTATGCGGCACGAAATTCCCGCGATGCTCGACGGCAACGGTGGCGTCATTGTGAACGTCGCGTCAGTGGCCGGATTAAACGGCTTCCCTCGGCATCCGGCGTATGCCGCGAGCAAGCATGGCGTGGTGGGGCTCACACGCACAGCCGCGCTTGAATACGGGCGCAAGGGCATACGGATCAACGTGCTCTGTCCAGGATTCACGCATACGCCGATGGTGCAATTGATGATCGATGCTGGCCTGCCGGCGGATACTCTTGCGTCGCGCATACCACTCGGACGTCTTGGAACCGCCGAAGAAGTAGCGGCCAGCGCATTGTATCTTTGTTCCAGCGCGTCAGCGTTCATGGTCGGACACGCGCTGGCGATCGACGGCGGACTTACGGCTGGATAGGGCCGTTTGGCGTGAGCAAAATTTTTCCGTCCCGTTCACCAGCTGTCGCGGCAGCAATGGCGTCTTTGATGTCGTCGAGTAAATACGTGGCCGCCACTTTCGTAAACAGCACGCCGGACACGATGTGCTGTGTCAACTCCGCAAACAGTGCTTGCTGCACGGCCGGAGATGAATTGCGAAACCACCACGCCAGCCAGAATCCACGCAACGTTACATCGCGAAAAACAAACGCGTCGGGTGCAATGGTGCAGCGCTTACCGCTCATGCCGCCGTAGTTCACGACCGTACCACCAACGCAAACGCTGCGTGCGATATTCTCCGTCGAGATACCACCAACGGCATCGACGCCAAGTTTGATTTTTGCTTTGCTCGTGGCTGCTTCAACGCGTTGCGCGAGGTCGGGCCCGTCAACCAGGACGACATCTCCGCCAAGCGCCTGCACGCCTGCAATGGCACTTTCACGGCGCACCACGCTCACCGTATGCACGCCACGTCGCTTGGCTAACTGCACGAGATAGCTACCCACGGCGGAATTTGCCGCGTTCTGAATCACCCAATCACCAGCCTCGAGCGCGACAAATTCCGAGAGTAGCAACGAAGCCGTGGGCGGATTCACGGTGAGCATCGAGAGTTGCAATGCGTCGCCGATCGATGGCAACGCGATGAGTTGCGCCGCATTGCCCAGCATATGTGTACGCCACGTGCCGGAGCCAACCGGCAGCAATACCCGTTGACCAATCGACAGCGTTGTCACGCCAGCACCGCACCCGGCAATACGTCCAATGCCTTCATTGCCACCAATCGCCGGGAGTGGCGGCAACATGCCGTACGCGCCGGTAATTGTGAGCACGTCCGATGGATTGATTGGCGCAGCGAGAACTTCGATCAGGACTTCGCCGGTAGCGGGCGCCGGTAATTCGAAATCCACGCACGCGATCAGATCCTGTGGCACTGGGCCACGCGACGCATACTCGGCCTTCTTCATACTTGGTGCTCCGCGTTGAGTGTTGCGTGTGACGTCACGACAAGTCGGCGGCGTCACGCTCGTGAATGGTGGTGAGTTCGACGATCGTCAGGCGACGAATAAGCTTCGGCAACTTGAAGATTGTCGCTTCACCAACGCCTTTGCCCTGGAGCGCGAGCCCGATGGGCGACGCCATCGTCACGTGTCCTTCGCGCAGCTCGCCCGCGTCGCCGAAAACAAGTTCGTATGTCTCGCGCTTGTTTGTGGCCTGGTCTTCCACAACAACGCGCGACCCAAGGCCTGCCTTGTCGCTGGAGATTTGCGCGACATCAATGTTCGCGAGTTTCGTCACGCGCTGCGTGAGTTGTCCAAGGCGCGCTTGCACAAACTGTTGACGTTCGAGCGCGGCCTTGTACTCACTATTTTCCTTCAAATCGCCAAGTTCGACGGCTTTCCGGATTTCGTGAGGGATTGTGACGTTGAGCTCAAACGAGAGCTTCTCAACTTCACGCGCCATGAGGGCGATCAGTTCTTCGAACATGCGACGTGGACGCTGTGAGATCACTAAAAAACTTGAGCGCTCGACCGTGTGGGCCGAGCGCGCTCGAAGAGGCAATATGCTGCGGTGCACCGGTCATTCGCTACATAGATTGCATCTGTGATTGAGCGCACTGAGCACGACGACGTTACAGCATTGCGGCTTTCGTGGTGGCGTAGCCGGGCGGCCGGGTACGCGGTACACGTGTATGTCGTGCGCGGCGTTCTCGTCGATACGGGGTTTTCGGGGGTGTCGCGCGACGTCGCGGACGTAATTCGCGAGCGACGGCCGCGCGGCGCGCTGATCACGCATCAGCACGAAGATCACGCCGGCAACGTTGAACTCCTTGCTCGGCTCGGCGTGCCTATCGGTATCGATGCGCGCACCCTCGCAGTCGTGCAAACGTCACACCGCATCGGACTGTATCGTCACGTGGTGTGGCAGTCGATGGCGCCGCTGCGGACATCGTTTGAGCCGTTTGTCGATGACGCGCTATCGCTCGTCTACGCGCCCGGACATTCGCCAGACCATCATGTCGTATGGGACGCGGAAACCCGGACCCTTTTTGCGGGGGATGCGTTTCTTGGCGTGAAGGTCCGGGTCGCACACCGGTACGAAAATCCGCGTGAACACGTGCAATCGCTGCGCGCGATGTTATCCCGTGAGCCATCGCGTGTGTTTTGCGCGCATCGGGGACTATTGCGAGGTGGCGCGCTGTTGCTGGCGGCAAAAGCCGACTGGATGGAGGAGATGATCGGGCGCATTCACGCGCTGCACGCGGAGGGGCTTCGCGTATCGGAAATTCGCGTCGCATTGTTTGGGCGGCGCGTCCCTATCGATTGGATGTCGGCTGGTGATTACTCGTCCGACAATTTTGTGCGGTCGGCCTTAGGCGGGTGACCGCGTCTGTCCCTGTGCTGCCTGTGCCGCGTGCGCATCAATCACCACTTTTGCCGCTTCGGCGGGATCGTCAGTGAGCAACAAGAGATCGAGGTCGCCCGGTGAGATTTTTCCTTCACCAGCCAGGCGCGAGCTGATCCAGCGCACGAGACCTGCCCAGTAGTGGCGTCCGAAGAGCACCACCGGAAACTGATAGATCTTTCCAGTCTGAATAAGCGTTAGCGCTTCGAAGAGCTCGTCGAGCGTACCGAACCCTCCCGGAAAGATGAT
>JAYTTR010000473.1:0-4259 GCA_043744935.1 Gemmatimonadaceae bacterium | reverse complement strand
TGGATCGGCAGCCCCAGCCCATTGTCCGTCACGACGGACTAGAGCGCATACGGGTTGTTGTAACTCAGCAGTCAATTCAGCTGGTCGCGATCCCGGGGTCTTCGGTCCCGACCGCATTCGCAGTCTGCGGCGACTCGGTCGTCGTGATCGACTCTCTGCTCACCTTGATAACGAAGTCATCGAGTTCATCGCGCCGCTTTTCTTCTCCTGTCGATACTCTCACCCGCGGTGCGCGACGACTGCTCATTGAGTCTGCGGCTGACGAATCAGGAAAGGCTTCGGTTCGCGAGGGACTCGTCGGCATGCTGACCAGACTCACTCCAGATCCCATCATCCAAACGCGAAAGCCGTTTATCGTCACGACGGACGACGTGTGGTTTGCCGACGTTGTGGACGGCTCTCTTGTGCTGGACCGGCATATCGGAACCGGCGACGTACAGGAGCGCACTGGAGCGGATGGACGATTTATGACGCTTTCGTTGGACGCTCAACGCTTGTTTGCTGTCCGAGTGGACTCAACGGGTGCGCAATTGACAACGTTTCGAAGGATTGCAAATAAGAAGTTCAGTCGATCAACGCCAGCGTCGAAGTGCGGACCGACTTATTGCGTGGGCGGGAATGATCTGCACGGCGCGTACGTCGGCCAAGTATCGCCCGGCAGCCCGGCGGAACGCATCGGGCTCCGCATCGGTGATGTGGTACTCGAAGCCAATCGCAACCAATCACACGCGCCGAAGACTTGCAGCGGCTGATTGGCGCGCAGCAAGGTGGCGCGGTACTTCGACTAATGATCCGACGCTCCGGCCGTACGTATGACGTGCAAGTGATCGCGCGTCAGGAAAGTGGACGTATCGGCTGATGTACGGTGCGCTGAACCCCAGCCTCAATTTCCAGTTGTACTTCGAACGACGGACCCAGTGTGCCGAGTTGTACGACGTCACCAACCTGCAGCGATACTGGTGACGAAATTCGCGCGCCGTTCACCCATGTCCCATTGCGACTCTGCAAATCCATAATCTGCAGGGACGCGGGTGTTGCCGGGTCCCAATCCACGCGTGCGTGATAACGCCCGACCACCGCGTCTTGCCGCGGATCAAAGCGCACCGACGCCGACGCGGCGCGACCGAAAATCAATTCGCGATGCGCGCCAAGCTCTACGACGTCAACTTCGGTCGCGCGACTCCCACTGACATGTCGAATGAACAGGCGCACCATGATACCTCTCGATCAGTCGCGTTAGCCGCTCCCGGTGTGTGCAGCGACATGTTGTCACCCACCCAATAGGCGAAGTGGGCGAGCCCGAGGGATCATTCAGCGCGGACGTTTCCACACGCTGTACAGCGCATCGAGTCGTCCGCGATTGGTTTTCACGCGCGGATTTTCGTTACCAAGTAGCGCTCGCAATGCGGTATCCGCATGGAGCAGCAACAGCTCGGCACGCGCGTAGTCGCCCGCCACCGTAAAGTGTTCGCCGAGTGCGGACTCCGAGCTTGCCACGAGCCAACTCTTCGCTCCCACATATTTCCGACGAAGCGCGAGACTCTCTTCGAGCGCCGCGCGCGCATCGTCAAACCGGCCCATCTTATCGAGACTGCGACCGACCGTTTGCAGCGACGCTGCGATAGCCGAATGACTCTCCGGCAAAGACTTGCCGCGCAGCGACGCAATTTCCTGCGCCAAGCGCATCGCCTCGGCGTATCGCCGTTGATCAAACAAGAACCCGGCATAGTTCACAGCGGTAAACGCATAGTCGGAATGCTCTGGCCCTAACAACAATCGCCGCGTGGCCACCACGCTCGCGTACATCGAATCGGCGGCCATCGCCTTTCCTTCAAAGTCGAGTACTGATGCCAATGCATTTTCAGCATCGGCCACCAGGGGATGCGGTCCCGGATGATTCGCCCGCGCAATGCGCACCACCTCTCGATGCAACGACTCGGCTTCGGCCAGTCGCCCCTTTTCGCCGAGTCCGACGGCCACGTTATTTAGCGCATAGGCGTAAGCGTCGCTGTTTGATCCAAAGATGCGCCGCTTGGCCACGAGTGCTTGTTGATGCAATCGCGACGCGAGCGGTTCGTCACCGCGCGAATGCGCGACGCTTCCCAAATTATCCGTGATGATGGCGATCATACTATCACTCGCCGCGCCAGATGAACGTGAAAGAATTGCAAGCGCCTGCGAGAAGAGCGACTCGGCGCGTGGCAGTTGTCCGCGCGTGAGTTCGATTGAGCCCAACGCATTCAGCGCCAGTGCAACAACGACACCATTGGTGCCACTACGCGCTACCGCCAACGCTCGCGCGTGTTCAAAGTGACGCTCCGCGCCATCCATGCGACCCAGCGATTGAAAGCTTTCACCAATGACCATTTCGAGATCAATGCGCACGTCGATGTCTTGCGCCTTATCCGCGTCGATGCGTTGCGCGGCAGCTTCCAGCACTTCGGACACGGGCACGTCGCGGCCTCCAGTCACCGGTTTCACACTCGACAATAACTCGCGCAAAAAACCCGCCACCTGTGCACTCTTCACCTGCTCCGCACGGGCCAAACGTGCCTGTCGTGTCGTCGCAACCACTCCACCAACCAGTGCGAGCAATAACAGCGCGGCCGTCGTCACGGTTCCGCGATAACGACGTACAAATCGGCGCACCCGATACCAACGCTCGGCACGCGCACTAATCGGCAGGCCGCCAAGCCACCGGCGGATATCTTCGTCGAATGCATCAACCGTCGCATATCGCCGTTCCGGCGACTTACTCAATGCCTTCAGCGTCATGACGTCGATATCGCCACGCAGTCGTTTCCGCAGAGTATCAGCGGTGCGATCACTACGTGCGACTGCAGCGCGATCTGTCACGACGCTGCTCGGTGCCGGCGCATCTTCTGTGAGGATGCGCTGCTCGATGTGCAGCGAGTCTGGTGAACTCACAAATGGACGACGCCCGGCCACGAGTTCGAAGATCACAACGCCGAGTGCATAGACGTCGGTCGCTGTGGTAGGTGCGTCACCGCGCACTTGTTCAGGGCTCGCATATTCCGGCGTGAACGAATGGGTGAGTCCCGCGGTGGTCGGCATCGAAGGATCGTCCGTCTCAGGGGCGAGCAGTCGCGCAATGCCGAAATCGAGCAGCTTCACCGAACCATCTTCTGTCACCAGAATATTTCCCGGTTTTAAATCACGATGCACGATGAGTCGTCCGTGTGCGTGCCGGACGGCGGCACACACTTGTCGAACGAGCTGCAAGCGATCGCGCACAGAGAGTGCGCGATCATCGCACCAGTGCGTGATTGGCAATCCCTCAACAAATTCCATCACTAAAAACGGACGGCCCTCCGCCGTGACACCGCCGTCGAGCAATGTCGCGATGTTGCGATGCTCAAGGGATGCGAGGATTTGACGTTCGCGACGAAAGCGTGCGAGCGTGAGTGCTGTGGCGAACGCACCTTGCACTACTTTGATGGCAACGCGTTTGCGGTATTGATCGTCAACGCGAACCGCCTCGTACACTTCGCCCATGCCGCCGCGTCCAATGAGACGGACAACTTCGTACGGGCCGAGGCGCATTGGAGCAGCCGTTGCATTGGTATGCGCGCTTGCATCTTGGACCACCGCGGACACGAAATGATCGAGGTGCAATCGAACGTCCGTCGCGTCGATGGTGCTGAGCATATCGCGAAGCTGCGAGCGCAGTTCGGGTGTCGCGTCGGGTAACGCAACGAGCCATGCGTCGCGACGTGCCGCCGGAAGCTCCATGGCTTCGTCGAACAGTGCTCGCAATCGGCGCAGTGCGTCGGGCGTCGTCATCCGTCGCGCGTCGGACCTAAACGCGTTGCGAGCCACGCGCGGGCGAAGGCCCAATCTCGCTTCACGGTTGGTGCCGAGACATCGAGCAAGCGCGCAATTTCTGTGATTTCGAGTCCAGCGAAAATGCGGAACTCCACCACCTGCGCGCAACGTGGCTCGGCAACAGCCAATTCTTCGAGGGCCGCATCGAGCGACAACATGTCGAGCGCGCGATCCTGTGCGTCGGTGCCGTCGCCAATGGGCGCTGCCAAGGCTTCGTCAAACGTGACCAGCAACAGACCGCCGCGTTTGGCCGCCGAGCGCGCCCGTGCGTAATCGACCAGAATGTGCCGCATCGCGCGCGACGCAGTGCGCAGGAAGTGCACGCGATCATCAAATTGGGCGTCGGCGCCTACGATGCGAAGCAACGCCTCATGCACCAATGCGGTGGGTTGCAGCGTGTGCGACTCGCGCTC
>JAYTTR010000472.1:0-4287 GCA_043744935.1 Gemmatimonadaceae bacterium | reverse complement strand
CGGACCATACGCCATCGACATTCTCGAGCAACGGCTCGGCGCCGCGCACGGCACGGTGGTTAACGGGGAACCATTAACAGACTTTGGCGGTGGACATCCCGATCCCAATCTCACATATGCACACACGCTGGTCGAAGAACTCTTTGGCCAAGGCGCACCAGATTTTGGCGCTGCGTCCGATGGCGATGGTGATCGTAACATGATTCTCGGTCAACATTTTTTCGTGACACCATCGGATAGTTTGGCCGTGATCGCGGCCAATGCGAAATGCGCGCCTGGGTATGCGCGCGGGCTATCGGGAGTCGCGCGCTCGATGCCCACGAGCCAGGCTGTCGACCTTGTGGCGCGCGCACTCAACATCGAGAGCTTTGAAACGCCCACTGGTTGGAAATTTTTCGGCAATTTGCTGGACGCGGGTCGCATCACCCTGTGCGGCGAAGAAAGCTTCGGCACCGGGTCCGACCACGTGCGCGAGAAAGACGGACTGTGGGCAGTGCTCTTCTGGCTCAACATCATTGCGGCACGCAAGCAGTCAGTCGAGCAGATCGTTGCCGAGCACTGGACGAAGTTTGGACGCAATTACTACACACGCTATGACTACGAAGAAATTCCGACCGACGCCGCCAACGGCCTCATGACGCAATTGCGCGATCGATTGCCGTCGCTCCTCCAAACAACAATTGCGAACCGCATCGTCACAAACGCTGACGACTTCTCGTATCACGATCCGATCGACGGCACCACCAGCGCACACCAGGGCCTGCGCGTGTTATTCGACGATAAATCGCGCATCATCTTTCGACTGTCCGGTACGGGAACGACAGGCGCTACGCTTCGCCTCTATGTCGAATCATACGAAGCAGGACCGTCGCACCTCACGCTCGATGTGCAAACAGCGCTCAAGCCACTTATCGACGCGGCACTCGAATTATCAGAGCTCGTGGCGAGAACCGGCCGCACTGCACCCACAGTCATTACATAGTCGCGTGACGGACTATGCGCGCAATTCGTCCTGCTCCTGCGGTGCTGCTCACACTGCGCAGGACGACTTCCGAGGGAAGCCGCCACCGCTACCCTCGCGCGCTTATGAAGGTTGCCGAATCGTTACTCCTCGCCTGCGTTGTGGGATTGGCGTGTTTCATTGGCGGACAAACACTTGGCCTCCGTCATCGTGTCGTACACAACGTCTCCGCTGGTGCCATCGCGTACGCGCCGAGCACCAACGCCGTCGACATTGCGGCAAATGAGTCTTTTGGCACCACCAGTCCGGTCGCGCGCATCAGCACCGAGGCACCCGACGCCAACCGACCAGTACGTACCTTGAGTGCACGAGACCTGCGGCAACGCATCGCGCAGGGTGCTGGTGGGACATACATCACCGAACTTCTTGCGGAACGGGACTCAGCCATCATTCGATGGCCCGACCGTGTGTCGCACCCGCTGCGAGTGTGGATTGCTGACACCGAGCAAGTGCACGGATGGAATGCGGACTTTGCACCATCGGTGCGTGGCGCATTTCAAGCGTGGGTGTCGGTCGGCATCCCCATTCGGTTCGATTTCATTGCCGATTCAGCCAGCGCTGATGTCCACGTGCGATTCATTGAACGTTTTGCGAACGGCATCAGTGGCAAAACAGTGTGGAGTCGTGACGCCAGTTGGTGGCTCGTGAGCAGTGAAATCGAACTGGCACTTTCACATCCCAATGGCGGAGCAGTCACCGCACCACAAATGCGAGCCATCGCCATGCACGAAGTCGGACATTTGCTCGGCCTCGATCACTCGCGCACGTCGGACGACATTATGGCTGCCCATGTGCACGTGCGCGAATTGTCGGCGGCCGATCGCGCAACGGTGCGGTTGTTGTATTCGGTGCCAGCGGGAAGCGCACGCAACTAGTCCCGAATTCCAACCTTCACCACGCGCGTTCCCGTGGTCTTACCGGTCACTGTCAACTTCACTTCACGAGTACCGGGCGTTGCAAATGCTCGTCGCAACAGCGACAAGTCACGAATGGGCGTGCCGTTGACCGCACGAATAATCTCGCCACCACGCAACCCTGCTTCGGCCGCCGCCGTACCCGGAGCGACGCGCAGAATAAGCACACCGGGTTCGACGCCGAGACTTTGGGCAAATTCATCGTCAATGACGGACAGCTGGGCCCCCGCAATGACGCTCATCGTGCCGGTCGTCGTCATCGCCTCCGACGACGTCACCGGAAAACGAGGACTCACCAAAAACGGCATGCGGCCTCCTGGCTCGCGACCAGACATCAGAAACGGCGCGCGATCATCGCGGCGTTCCGTCACGGCCACGGTGAGATCGCGCACTTTCCCCGACCGCTTCACACGTATCTTCACGCTCTGACCCGCGACGAAAATCTCGCTGTAGTTGACCGGGATCTTTTGCACATCGCGTCCGTTGTACGCGAGTATGGTGTCGCCCGCAGTGAGACCGGCTTTCTCCGCCGGTGAATTCGGATCAACCGACTCGACCACCGGATAGTCGCAATAATTGTTCATCGCGCCAGCATTGGACACGATCATGATCTTTGACTCCGACAAGTGCATGCCCACGTATCCGGCGGGCATCGCCAGGCGTGCGGGCAAACGCGAGCGCGCCTCGTCGGAGAATGCCGTGATGTGCGGCTGCATCGTACGAATGGCGGCTTCAACATTGGACGCGCCCGTACGCGTGCTGCTGTCCATCATGCGCACGAAGACACGCATTTCGCGGACGAGCGTGTCCGACACGGGAACGTCGCCGCGCTGAAACCGCACCACAACTTGCATCAACGAGTCCACGTCGCGTTGCGCGTGCGCCAGGCGGTTGATATCGACGTGCCGAGTGGAGTCGGATCGCTGCACGACCACTTCCATCGCGCCGTCGAGCTCACGCCTGAATCGCAGCAAGGCACGCCCTTCCGGCCCTTGCGTCAGTGTTGTTGGCGCCGACGCTAAGTGCGAACACGCGTGGTTGAGTGTCACAGACACACGCTCGTCTTGCGCCGCGAGGGCTCGCGGCTTGAGTGTCACGAGCGTGAACGCGATCGCCACCCACACACACTTCATCAGTTGCGGCACAGATGCTTTCATGAGGGAGCCTCAGTACCCTTCGATGGTCTTGTCGACCGGCAGGGTGCCGCCGAGTTGTTGCAGCGTCGCCTCGCGCGCCGTGTACGCTGCGAGATAGTAGTGATTCAGCACAGGGTCTTGCGGCGCATCACGCAACGCCGCGCGCGATGCCGTCATCATCTGATCCAACGCTGCCAGCCGCGCGCGATACACGTCTGACGAGCGTACCGTTGTATCGTTCGCCGCCAACCAGAGCGACGCGTTTTCGTAGCTGCGTTGCGCGGTATTCAACACGTCGTTCGCTTGTCCGACCGACACGAATGTCTCACCAGCATGCGCGGACACAGTCTCCACGGACAGACGTCCGGCAGCTGCACCACCCACCAGGAGCGCCAATGCTGCCGCGACACGCAACCATTGTCGCGCCACACCACGCGACAGCGTTTTCGTTGCCACCGCGTCAGGCGTAGCGGTGAGCAGTCCTTCCGCACGCAATGCGACAGCGAGCGCATCCCATTCCGTCAGTCGCGGCACCGCGGCACCCATCGGAAGCGTCGCGAGCGCACAAAATGCGTCGCGCTCAACGCGGCACGACGCGCAGGTGGCGAGATGCGCAAGTTCGCCCGCTGACGGTGCGTCGTGGTCGAAGGCGGCAAGCCGCTCTGGATCAAGGTGCTGCATGGCCTGTAGTAAATGGGGTCAGTGGCGCGAGCAACCGACGCAGCTTCGCGCGCGCTTTGAACAGTTGCGATTTCGATCCACCACTCGTGATCCCCAACGCCACGGCGATCTCTTCGTGCGTGTACCCTTCCACATCGTGCAAGAGAAACACCGTGCGCGCACCGGGCGACAACTGTTGCGCCGCGTCATCAATAGTGGCGGCCAACATCGTGTGCTCTCCATCCTGTTCAACACTCGCCGAGTTTTCGTCGATGCTCGTTTCGACCGCCGCTGTCCGTCGCGAAGTTCGCAATGCGTTTAACGTGCGATTGACGGCCACGCGGTGCACCCACGTGCTGAATTTCGCATCGCCGCGCCACGACGGGAGCGCACGAAAAATTTGAATCCACACGTCTTGTGCGATGTCTTCGGCGAGATCGGGATCTCCCGCAAGTCGGTAGACGACAGCGTCGACATGTGGCGAATGCTGAGTCCACAGCGTGCGCATGGCGCGCTCATCACCTTCGATAGCTCGGCGAACGATAGCGGTGTCAGT